>JAJXZM010000399.1 GCA_021780055.1 Acidobacteriota bacterium | reverse complement strand
TTTTATGACAGCGATTGACTGCCCGTTCCGGACCGTCGATACGTTGCTTGAAAGCATTCCCGAGTCGGTGAAGATCCGCGTTGTTGACATGCACGCCGAGGCGACATCGGAAAAACTGGCGATGGGCTGGCACTTGGACGGCCGGGTGACGGCAATGGTGGGAACGCATACGCACGTCCCAACGGCGGATGAAATGGTCCTGCCCGGAGGAACCGCCTACATTACCGACCTTGGGATGACCGGCCCTTATGAATCAGTGATCGGGATCAACAAGGATATTGCATTGCGGAAATTCCTGAGCCAGCTTCCCGAAAGGTTCGAGGTCGCTCAAGGCGATGTCAGGCTTTGCGGCGTGGTGGTAGAAGCCGATGCCGAGACCGGGCGCGCCGTTTCCATTGAGCGAGTTGTCAGGAAGTTGCGCGCGGACGCCGGTTCCGGACAGCAGTTGAAGTGACCGCGCGCGTGTGTTAGTTTGTTAACTTTTGTATGAACAGTTTGCGGAATTGCGGACCCCGCCGTGAAAACCAGAACTTCCAACGCTGATCTGCATTCACAAATCGACCTTGAACGTCTGCCCCGGCACATTGCCGTGATCATGGACGGCAACGGGCGATGGGCGCGGAAGCGGCATCTGCCGCGCATCGCAGGCCATCGCGCCGGCATCGGGGCGGTGCGGCAGGTGGTGGAAGCCTGTGCGCGGCTGGGCGTCCCGTGCCTTACGCTTTACGCTTTCTCCGTGGAAAACTGGAAGCGGCCGCACACGGAAGTCAAGCTCCTGATGGGCCTGCTGCGCGAATACCTGAAGAAAGAGATCAAAGAACTCAGCCGGAACAACATCCGGTTTGGCGCCATCGGCAGAATCACGAGCCTGCCGAAATCCGTGCAGCTCGACCTGCATGAAACGATTGAGAAAACCAGTTCGAACACTGGGCTGCGCCTGACGCTGGCGCTGAATTACGGCGGAAGAGCGGAGCTGATTGATGCGGTGCGGGGCCTTGTTTCCGACTTAAAAGGGAAGGATTCTCCTGATCTCGAAGCTATTACTGAGCAGAGCTTCGGCCGCTATCTCTACACCCGCGACCTGCCTGACCCTGACCTGCTGATTCGGACCAGCGGGGAGATGCGCCTGAGCAATTTTCTTTTGTGGCAGGTGGCTTACAGTGAAATCTGGGTGACCGATATTCTGTGGCCGGACTTTACGGAGCGCGAACTTTTCCAGGCGGTTATCGACTTCCAGCGGCGGGAGCGCCGCTACGGTGGGCTGGGCTGACGCTGTCGCGGCCGGTTTGTGCGTAACCGGCTGAGGGCGGCCTGCTTGGGCCCCATTCACCTGATCCCATGAAGAGACGAATTCTAACAGGCTTGCCCCTGGCCATTGTGGTTGTATACCTGCTTGTCCAGGGTCGTGAGTGGCTGTTTGTACTGGCCGTGCTGGCCACTGTGATGATCAGCCTCCATGAGTATTTCCATATCACGCGTGAGGCTGGCTTGGGCGGGTGGCCCTGGATGGGCTACATCGGCGCAGGGCTCCTTTGCCTGGGCCAGCTTGCTGTTTTGCACGGAGCGGCCTTTAGCATATCGGATCTGCTTCTGTTTCTGGTGCTGGCCATTCCGATTGCAGGGCTCATAACTGTATCAAAACTAAATACTTATTCTGGATGTCTAGCTTCCACGATGCTGGGCGTTGCGTACGTTGGGTTCACCTTCTCGTGGATTATTCCCTTGCGATTTGGCGACCCAGCAACAAGCTGGCGACTGGCTGTCCTGCTCTTTCTGGTGGTTTGGGCTGAAGACATTTTTGCCTATGTTGTGGGGCGATTGGCTGGCAGAATTCCTCTGGCAAAAACCATTTCCCCGAAAAAGACGGTCGAGGGAGCGATCGCCGGCCTGGCCGGGGCCGTCCTGGTGGCGTGGGGTTTTTCACACTGGTTTTGGCAGACAGGCGACCAAAAAACGGTTATTCTGATAGGAGGCGTGGTCGCTTTGGCCGGACAGGCCGGTGACCTCGTGGAATCCGCCCTGAAAAGGGCTGCCAATCTGAAGGACTCCGGGACGATCCTCCCGGGGCACGGAGGATTGCTCGACCGGATTGACAGCCTGTTGTTTGCCATTCCAACACTTTGGTTGGTCTGGCACCTGAAGGATTTCTGGCATTGATAAAGGGATTGTGTATTCTGGGTTCGACCGGCTCCATCGGTCAAAATTGTCTCAATGTCGTTCGGGGGCGCGAGGACCGTTTTCGCCTTGTATCGCTTTCGGCGGGCAGAAACCTTGACGTTCTGGCGGACCAAATTGCGGAATTCCGCCCACTGATCGCCGTTGTCTCCCACACAGACTTGATCAGTCCGCTGCGTGACCGGCTCCAGGCACGTGGTTTCCGTGAAAATATCAGGATTGTTGCCGGGACTGAAGGCCAGGTGGAGGCGGTCAGCCATCCCGAGGTTAACTTCATCGTTGCGGCATCACACGGTACCACTGGTCTGGTGGCCGTCTACGAGGCTATCCGCGCGGGAAAGACCGTGGGCCTCGCCAACAAGGAAGTGATGGTGGTGGCCGGCGAACTGGTCACGCGCACCGCCCGTGAGCGCGGCGCGGACGTGCTTCCCATCGACAGTGAGCATTGCGCCATTCACCAGTGTTTGCGATCGGGGACACACCAGGAAGTCCGGCGGCTGATCCTGACAGGGTCCGGCGGGCCGTTCCTGAAGACCCCGGGTGAAAAGCTGGATGCGGTTACGCCGGACCTGGCGCTGAACCATCCGGTCTGGAAAATGGGAGGCCGGATCACCATTGATTCCGCCACGCTGATGAACAAAGGTCTGGAAATCATTGAGGCGCATTGGCTTTTTGGTTTTCCCTCGCAGCAGATCGACGTCATGGTCCATCCGGAATCAATTATCCATTCCATGATTGAGTTTTGCGACGGCTCGGTGATGGCGCAACTTTCCGTTGCCGACATGCGGCTTCCCATCCAATACGCGCTGACTTACCCGGAAAGGGCGGCTGCAGACGGGTATCTGCCGCTGTTGGACCTGATTGCAGCCGGAAGCCTGCATTTCCAGCAACCGGATGCCGGCCGATTCCCCTGCCTGGCGTTGGGACGGGTGGCCCTGGAAGAGGGTGGAGTGATGCCTTGTGCGCTGAATGCTGCCGATGAAGTGGCTGTCGAGGCATTTCTCAGTGGCGAATTGCGGTTCACTGATATTCCCCGCGTAATCGAAAAAGTGATGCGCGGGACCCCTGTATGTCATCCAAATACAATGGAAGCGGTTTTGGAAAACGACAGGCAAGCCCGGCTGTATGCTCGGGAATCCGTAAGTTCCATGACGCATCCGCATACAGTTGTCTAAGAAGGAGAAAGGTTTAGCTTATGCTTTCGAGTTTCGTCACCGACGCGGTTGTCGTCGTGATCGTCCTGGGCGTGATGGTTTTTGTCCATGAGGCGGGCCACTTTCTGGCGGCAAAAGCGTTCGGCGTACGTGTCCTGACGTTTTCCCTGGGTTTCGGCAAGCGCCTGTTTGGATTTGTGCGCGGGGGGACCGATTACCGGGTCAGTATTTTGCCTCTCGGCGGCTACGTCAAGATGGCGGGTGATGATCCAACGGTCGTGCTGACAGGGGATCCGGGAGAGTTCCTTGCCCGGCCGCGATGGCAGCGGTTTGTCATCATCCTGATGGGCCCCATGATGAATTTTGTTCTGGCAGTGGCCGTCCTGTCCGGGCTTTACATGTTCCACTTCCAGAAGCCGGCCTACGAGGACCAGCCCGTGGTTATCGGCGCGGTCGACCCTGGCTCGGCGGCGGCTGAAGCCGGGCTCCAGCCGGGAGACCGGGTGGTTCAGTTTGATGGCATCAAAGATCCGCGGTGGCAGAACATCAAATTCAAAGTTCTCACGGGAGCTGCGCATCCGATTCCTCTTATTGTTGATCGGGCAGGCCAGGTATTGCACCTGAGCCTGACTCCCCACGCTGAGGGCCAGGACGGCGCGGGCGTTGCGGGGTGGTATCCCTACGTTCCCTTCGTGGTCGACGAGGTTGAGCCCAACCAGCCGGCCAGCCAGGCGGGGCTGAAACCAGGTGACCAGATTATTGGATTGAACGGCCAGCCCATCTACTACTGGATTGTCCTGATCGAAAGATTGCGTGCCGGCAAAGGGGCGCCTGTTGATCTGACCGTGCTGCGCGACGGGAAGGATTTTCAGGTTCAGACGAAGCCGACCTACACGGACGTGATGGGCCTGAAAGCCTGGAGAATCGGCGTCACGCCTCGCCAGAACGAATATGTGATTCGCAAGCTGCCGTTTCCTCTGGCGTTTGAATATGCTGTCAGAGCAAATTACAGGAACTTTCTGGAAACCTTTGACGTTCTGGGCAAAATTGTGACGCGCCAGATGTCAACCCGATCTCTGGCAGGGCCCATTGGAATCGCCCAGATTTCGGGTGAAGCTTATCGCCGTGGCATCGCGGACCTTCTGCTTTTTGTGTCGTTCATCAGCTTGCAACTAGGT
>JAJXZM010000315.1 GCA_021780055.1 Acidobacteriota bacterium | reverse complement strand
CATTCCAACCTACCTGTATGAAGCCGCAGCCCGTGATCCACGCCGTAAAAACCTGGAATACGTTCGGCGCGGGCAGTTCGAGCAGTTGCGCGAGGAAGTCCGCCAAAATCCCGATCGCCGGCCTGACTTTGGCCAGGCCGACCTGCATCCGACGGCAGGAGCCACCGCTGTCGGAGCGCGTAATTTCCTGATTGCCTATAACATCAACCTGAAATCGAGTGACCTCAGCCTGGCTAAGTCCATTGCCAGAAAGATTCGCGCCTCAGACGGCGGCCTCCCCACTGTGAAGGCCCTCGGCGTTGAAGTAAAGGCGCTTGGCATGGTGCAGGTCTCTATGAATCTGACAGATTTTCCGACCACCCCGATCAGCACGGTCTTCGATGCAGTTGCGGCCGAAGCTGCGCGCGCCGATATTGAGATTGAGAGCAGTGAGATTGTCGGCCTCGTGCCTCGCCGGGCAATCGAAGGCACTGACATCGCCCGCCTCCGGCTGCGAAACTTCAGCGACCAGTTAATTCTGGAAAACCAGATCGAGGAAGCACAAGGAAACGTTTTGTAATCCGGCTGTTCCCAACCAGATCGAAAGGGCGCGCGAATCGTTCACTCTCGAATGGTCACCTCACCTGAATTGTTGTGCCGCACGCGCACAACATAATCGCCTCCTGGCAGTGACTGCACCGTGTAGCCGTCTTCCTTCAAGTCCTTCTCCTGCCTGAGCGCTATGCCACCAGATGTGACCTGCTTCGGCAGGAAGTCAAGTCGCAGCACTTCTGTCGCACCCGCATCAAACGTTCTGTATTCGATGCGACGCGGCCCGTACGTCACGCTTTGGACGACCGAACTTGATTGCAGCAAATGGTTCTGCCCTTTGGGAGCCCACTCGGGAATGGCGCCCATGACCCAATTGAAATGGCGAAGATAGTCGGCGTAGCCATCGCTCCACCAGTATCCATCATCACCATAATCTGTGCCGCAGCAGGAAACCTTGCCATCCGAGGCCGCGTAGTATGTTGCGTAATTGAGCGATCGGAAAGCATCCCGCCTGGCTTGCAGGTCGCCTGTCTTTTCGTAGTACAGCGCATTGATGGCCGCCCAGCGTCCCGTTGCGCTCCCATCGCCAGCACGCGAGCAACAGCCATTGACGGGTCCGTGAAGGGTGTCAGGAGGCCGTTGCTCATTGATGGCCTCGGCGCCCAAAAACGGACCCAGGCCAAGGTACGTGCGCGCCCAGTCAATCAGATGGCCGACGTGGTCAACCCAGCCCGCGTCGATGGCACCCGGGGCCGGCCGGTTGAGGATATAATACGCCGTATAGTCCGAAGCCTGTTGATTCAGGTTCTCTGTATTTTTCGGCACGTCTTCAAAATAGCCGCTCCACTTGTCCCACGCCTTACTGTATCGGTTCAGAGGAAAGTTGAGCACCCATTTCCACGCCATGTCGCGGGCCTTCTGGTAGGCCGTCACGTTACCTTTCTTGATCCGGATCAGTTCATCAAAAAGACGCAGCGGAGAAGTGATGGCTCCGCCGTATTCCTCCCCGTCCAGAACCTCTCCCGTGCGAGCATCCACGCGGAAGGGCCACGGCGTGTGGTCGGCGTCTCCCTGCCGCACATGCCGCGCCAGGGCGTCGGCGCAGTGGATTCCGGCCTCCAGATATTTCTGGTTGCCGGTCATCTCATAAAAGAGGACGTAGCCGATTCCCAGTTCACCAATCTTGTCCGTCTCAATCCCGCCGTAAAACTCGTGCGGCATGTCCTGAATACAATGGCCGTAATCGGTCTGATTGCCGCAGGAGGTGGCAAACGGAACATCGGACCAATTCCAATCCGACGGCGTAGTGCCGTGCGCTAGCTGGTAATCCAGCATCTGGCGGACCACGGCTTTGGCCTGCTCATCGCCGGAATAGGGATACCAGGCAACCAGCGAATCCACCATCGAGCCGTACACCATTGCAGGATTGTGCTGCCAGTACTGCCCCAGGAGCGTCTTCCCATTAAAGACAGAATTGATCAGATAAATTTTCAGCCCGGTCTTGGGATCGTCAGGCACCTTGTGTTCCAGAAAATCCCATCCCAGGTGCAAGACCTTGTCGTACCCAAGGTTCTCTTCGGGGTGATACCAGGCCAGCAGCTTGCCTTGAGAATCAAGAACAGCCCGATGCCAGGGCAACTGAGCGTTCACAAACCCCTGCGCCCAAAGCCCGGTGGTTGCAAGGGCCGCAATACTCATCAACATCAGCAGTCTTATGAAACGCAATCGAAGGAGTCTATCGTTCATTCCAGCCTCCGGAGGAAGGAAGCAGCGGGATATGCCAACTTGAGACAAGATAACCGGAGATGGCACTCATGAGGTCCAGGAAATGTCCTGATTGGTGATTGGCTGGGAGGCAGGGATTCGAACCCCGATACGCAGATCCAGAGTCTGCAGTCCTACCGTTAGACGACCTCCCAAGGTATCTATATTTTCTACCAGTTCTCACCGGTTTCTGGCAACTCTAAAAGATGCCGCGCCGCTACTCCGCAACTCCACACCATTGACAAACAAATTGCAACTGTGCTTTGGCTGCTGCAACCACCGAGTCGATCTCGACATATTCATCGGCAGCGTGCGTGTTGTCACCGCGCGGGCCCCACAGCACCGCCGGCGTGTTAAAAGCCTGATGAAATACGTACATATCGCACGGGGCATCGAAGCCCTGCACCACAGCTTCCTGCCCAAGCGCGGTTTCGACACATTCCTCAAGTTCAGTAACCAATGGCTCGGTCTTCGCAATGGCTGACCCCGGCAGCCAGCGGATGGGGAATTCAATCCTGGGCTTCACCGGGAAAAGGAAAGGCGCCGCCTTTACGATGCCATCAAACCATTCGAGAAACTCGCGTTCAACGTCCTGCTGCTCTTCTCCCGGCATCAGTTGCCAGTACATCTCAATCTGGCAGGTCTCAGGAATGGTAATAGGCTCGCCGGTGCCCCAGGGGCCGGTAGTAAGCTTGGTGATAGAAACGGGCACGGGATCTACCAGGCCGGCATAAATCTCGTGCACCGGAGCATTCCTTTTGCGTTGTTCAGCAAATCCCAGCATCTTCACCAGGAAATATCGAACCGCATCAATCACGCCCGTCGGGAACTTGCCCTCGGATAAAATACCGCCCGTCGAGTTGAGTGTGATGTGGACTGTTCGACCGCCCCGCTGGGCCGGGCAGATTCGGAGAAAGGTTGGTTCAGAGATAATGGCAGCATCACCGTTATAGCCCTTCAGGCGCCCGGCCAGCGTGCCGTTCACGCCTCCAAACTCTTCGTCGGAAACGGATTCAATAATCAGGTCGCCTTTCAATCTAATGCCCAGCTCGCGCAACGCTTCCGCCATAAAGAGATTGGTGCCCACGCCCGCCTTCATGTCATTCGACCCCCGGCCGTAGAGCCGGTTCCCTTCCACTTCTCCACCAAATGGATCGCGGGTCCACGGCTGAGTTCCACGAGGGACGGTATCGATGTGCCCCGAAAGCACCAGCGACCGGCCTCCGCCAGCTCCTTTGCGGCGCGCGTCTACATTCGGGCGATTGCTGTACTCGCGGCCCGGGAAGTAAAGCGGGTGCTCCTGCAGGCCCTTAACGTCACGAAAATAGTACAGATCGGTCTCCATGCCTTGCCGTTCAAGGTATCCCGCCACGTACCGCTGGCAGGCTTCCTCATTGCCCACGGGCGGCGTGTTTTCGGAGGGAATTCTCACCAGGTCACGGATGATCTCTACCAGCCGATCGCGATGACTCTCGACATATGAAGAAAGACGATTCCGAAACTCGACTTCAAGAGGCATTAAGACACTCCTTCTATCATTTCCCCTGCTCAATCAAAAATTCAGAATCGCACATCGGATGGAATTCCATCAACATTTCATGGTTTCACTGTGGCGCACAACGGGGCCAGGCTGCAGACAGCGCCTCCTTAGCGGGCCTTTGTCGCGTAGTCCTTCCACTCGAGTTTGTCATTACGGGCCGGCAGGTTATAAGCATGGGCGTACTGGTTCCGCGCTGCTTCGACCTGGTCATACCATTGCCCGAGCGGCAGAAGCAGTTCGCGGTAAATCAGGTAACTCAAATCCACCGTTCGCATCGGGAGATGGTCCTTCACATCGTCGACCCCATTCAGATACTTTCGCCCGTTCGCTTCTTCCACTCTCGGGTACCAACCCTTTTCCCAGACCCGCACAGCGTCAGCGTACGTCGCATTCCGCTGAGTGCGAATCTCCTGCGCAAGGTCCAGAGCCTGGTCCACATCGCCCATCGCATCCTGTGCTTCGGTCTTTGCAGCAGCCTCTTTGGCGGCATCGAGGAGTGTGTTGATGCGCTGCAAATCCATCAGCATTTCCAGATTCTGCCGGTATAACAAGGCGATCGAAGTGTAAACTTCCAGGTTGTAATGATGGAATTGCGCGGATTGAAGGTTCCTGTTCAGGAGATCCATCAAGGTATCGCTCTGCGAGAAGAAGGACGAGGTCAGGTTGAGCCTTTTTGCG
>JAJXZM010000526.1 GCA_021780055.1 Acidobacteriota bacterium | reverse complement strand
CACGAGTTGCTGGGTGCTGTGGCCGAGCTTTCCGGGGTGGAGCTGCCAGGGATGGCAAAGGGAACGCAACGGGAAGGGGATAGCTCGCTCCGGTTGGGTTTCAAGACACTGAAGGACCGGATTAAGCATGAACTGGAAGGTTATGCTTCAAATTCCGCTGCGGAAGCCGCAAAGATGATTCAAGGTAAGAGCCAAGTTTTGCTGGCCCCGCTTGAGAAGGAAGCAAGTCAGCGGATGGACAGCCTTGCCGACGAGTTTCGTGGCAAGTTGGAGTCGCGATTGGAAGCGGAACAGAACGAGGTCGTAAACCACGCCAGGCTCCGTACCGAAGAGATGCTGCAAGGCAAAATGAACGAGTTTGCGGAGTGGATCAAGCTGATGACGGACGGGGTTGTGTCTTCAGTGCCGGCAGAAGTTCAGAAGTCGCTTGGGCCGCACATTGAACAGGTGAAGGATCATCTGAGAAGTACTTTTGAACAGCAACTCAGCATCCTCGCAATGGAATCCGAGAGAGCCTCCCAGTCTAAAGTTGAGAGCATCAAGAACGAAGTACAGTCGTTACTGGGCGGGCTGGCGGAGCAAGCCAGACAGGCGTGCTCGACAAGCACCGAACAGGCAATGAGGGATTTCAACAACCGGCTGACATCCGCAATTCAGGAGTCGGCCCGCCAGTTTGAAACGGCAAGTAAATCGCATACGGACGAGAATACCAGCAGATTTAGGGCCCATGTGGACGGGCTGACTGAGTCTTCGAGATTACAGTTCCAGAGTTTTGCTGATTCTTATGTGAGCACTTTCAGGGAAAAGCTGCAAGCGACCGCCTTGGAGATGCAGCAGAAAAGCACCTCAGCGATTGCCGGCCACGTACAGAAGGCTTCCCAGGATGCGCTAAACACATCTCTCTCGCAAGTGCGCCAGCGGGTGGAAGAGGCCCTCGATCAATCGAAGGGCGAATTGAAGTCCACGATGGAAACCATGGTGGACGATGTGCGGAAACAAATGGGCGAGTTCGCGCTGAACGCTCGGGATTCCCTGGCGGGCGACGCGACTCGCCTTTCCGACAACCTCCGCAGCCTGGGCGAGCAGTTGCGGGCTGCTGAAACGCAGCGGATCAATACTTTGGCAGAGAGTATGACGAATCTGAGCCGGCAGACCCTGGAGGACCACGCGAAGAGCGTGAAGCATGTTGCCGACATGCAGATCGATGAAATCAGAAAGTCCCTTTCCAGCCTTCAATCCAGGGTGGCGATTGATTACGAATCACAGGTCCGGCAGTTTGTTGAAAATGAGCGAAGGATCGTCGTGGACGAGATTCAGAAGCAGGTGGGCGAGGCTTCAGCCAGCGCGGTGGAGCGGATCCGGTCGAGTTCGGGACAGGTTGTGCAGGACCTATCCGGCAAGGTGAACAAAGAGGTCAACACCGCTACAACCCTGCTGAACCAGTGGGCTCACCAGACCACCACCTGGGCAGAGGCGTCCATTAAAGAGTCTCTCGAGTCTTACAAACGCCAGGTTGCGGACTTTACCAATACGCTTTTGGAAGAGCAGCGGGTGAACATTCAGGGCAAGATTGTCGATTTGCAAGGGCGGCTGGAACAGGCCGCGAACCTTCTGCGGGTTGCGAGCGACCCAGTTCCTGCCACGCAGCATGAAAGTAACCGGCAGAAAGTATAATCGCGTTGCCTTGTTTGGTACGTCAGTGTCTAATTCTGCGGTTTCCACCGCGTGACATTCAATTAGCTCATGTGTGTTGACTTTCCTTGCAGGAATAGACTGCAAGGAAGGGAGGCGCGAGCAGTGGTTTATGCCAACGCGGGCTGTGAGCCCGCGGGCGGGTCCAGCCCGAGTTGCGCACTGATGGTTTGCATCGCGGCGATGCACAGTGCGATATGTTCGCTCGACTCTACTCCAAGCTCTTCCGCACCCTGGATAATGTCTTCTCGGCTCACGGACCGCGCGAAGGCCTTGTCCTTCATCCTTTTGCGTACTGATGTGGGTTCCAGGCTCTGGATGCGGTCCGGCCTTACCAGTGAGCACGCCGTCATAAATCCAGCCAGTTCGTCGCACGCAAAAAGGGACTTTGCCATCAGCGTGTCCCGAGGCACACCTGTGTAGTCCGCGTGGCCAAGGATGGCCCTGCGGACGTCCTCCGGGTATCCCTTGCTGGCCAGGATCTCGCTGCCTTTCAAAGGATGGTCCGGGGCGTTTGGATAGACCTCATAGTCAAAGTCGTGAACTAGTCCGACTACCGCCCACTTCTCTTCATCCTCACCGAATTTGCGGGCGTAAGCGCGCATGCAGGCTTCGACGGCAAGGGCGTGGCGTCGTAGGCCCTCGCTCTTGGTGTACTCACAGAGAAGATTCCACGCTTCATCGCGATTCATATTGCCTCCAGTAGCTTGGGGACATTGTACAACAGGGATGGCGCTCATGGCTGGCCTTGGGTGGCAGGAGGACTCAAAAACGGTTTGCCGGCAACAGGTCCTATTCGAGCTGCCTGCGATTAGCCGAATTGCTTGCCCGGCGTGATTTCCAGTAAACCCCCACGCCTTGCAGGTATGCTTTGACCTTTTCAAGCGGAGAAAGAAGTTCCTGGGGTTCAGAGGAAATTGCCTTTCGCGTCCAGACGCGGCGCAGGCGCCTTTTCAGGGCGGAAACCAGCCACTTGAATGTAGCGCCCCGCAATGTTTTCTCTTCCAGAAACATTTTGAGCGCAAAGGCCACGGTGCCTGAGTAAAGCTGGATGTTGCGAGCTTTCGATTTGTCGCTGCTGCTTTCAAAAAAGTGAGTGACAGCCGCGGCTGGAACATGACGGATGCGGAAGCCATGTTTGATCACCTGGAGATACATGTAAAACTCGTCTCCGCCGCCGATCAGCGATCCGGCTCCCAAATCTAGCGGAAACATAGAGTAGGTCTCCAGAAACTTTTTGCGAAATGCCATATTGCATCCAAAGCCCACCGGTTCACCGACAATGTATTGATACCAGTCGGGGTCCGAGGCGTCGAGCGTCCAGGAAGAAAGTGCCCGTTCGCTTGCATAGTACCGATCGGCGCGTTCAGTTGTGATGGACAGCGGCCCCGCGGGGATGACACGTCCTGTAACACAGGCGACACTGGGGTCCGCAAATCCCTTGATGAGCTCAACCAGCCAATTGGAATCGACCATGATGTCGTCGTCCACAAATACGAGGATGTCGCCTCTTGCGTGCGGAAGGGCATAATTGCGCGCAGCGGAAACTCCTGGCTTGGGTTCATTCAGCAGTCTGACGGGGAAATGCGAAAGAGCGTGGGCAAAGGTCGGGTCTTCAGGCCCGTTTAGAACAATAATGATTTCATGGTCGCCGTAGGCTTTTCCCTGGGCCACAAGGCGATCCAGGCACGGGAGAAGCGTCGATCTCAGGCCGCGAGTGCATAGGATGATGGAAACAAAGGGATGTTCTGCAGATGGCATGCTCTTCTGGTGGTTTCCCGTTTCGGGCTCCGGTTGCTGAGCTGTGCCTTCGCAGGCTTGCTTCAACGCTGGTCTCCTGGAAAATCGCTGTCCCTCATGGATTCTATCATCGTTGCTGGTGGTAAATTGTTCCCATGGGCGAAGATTAAGACGCTTCACTGGGAGAGGCTCGTATTCCACCAGGCGCGGTCTTTTCCCTCAGGCCGCTCTGTGGCCGCCTGAACTGATGTGGCACTTCTGGATTTTAGCCAGACTCTTGCGGGTACCTTAAAAAAGCCCTCAGGGAGCGTCCTGCGTTCCTGCTATACTACTCATGCGTTTAGGTTTTGCGTTTGCACCCTGCCAAGCCGGACGATTATTTTATCAGACAGTTGTGAATTCAACACGAATGTGGACTCCAGTGCTATGAAAACAATCAGGTTTCACGAAATCGGCGGCCCTGAGGTTTTGAGATATGAAGATGTGGAGCGGCCCAGAATGGCTCCGAACAAGGTTCTGGTGCGGATCCACGCTATTGGAGTGAATTTTGCCGACACGTTGTTGCGGCGCGGCGCCTACCTCGCACAGCCCAAGCTTCCGGAAACGCCCGGGTTTGAGGCGGCTGGTGTAGTGGTAGAGGCAGGCGATGAAACTGACCGCAATCTGGTCGGCCAGCGAGTAGTGGTTCTTGGCGAGCATTGTTATGCCGAATACGTCACCGCGTCCCACTCGCAGTTGATTGGACTACCGGACAATATTACTTTTGAACAGGGTGCGGCGTTTCCTGTCCAGGCGTTGACGGCCTATCACATGCTCTATACGGCCGACCGTGTCTCGCCTGGCCGCACCGTTCTGGTACACGCCGCCGCGGGAGGCGTTGGGCTGCTGGCCGTTCAGATGGCAAAATTGGGCGGAGCCCGCGTGATCGGGACCACATCCACCGCGGAAAAAGCGAAGATTGTTGAAGAAGCCGGAGCCGACGAGGTGATTCTCTACAATCAGACAGATTTTGCACAAAGGGTCGCTCAGTTGACCAGCCAGCGTGGCGTAGACATCGTACTGGACTCCGTGGGCAAAGCAAC
>JAJXZM010000049.1 GCA_021780055.1 Acidobacteriota bacterium | reverse complement strand
TCTTCGCCGCCACGGCCGCGAATGCGCTCCACGGTCATGCGCGTTTCGGGGATGGCCCACTCCCACATACTTTGTTCACCGTGGCTATCCTGGGCGATGACTGTCTTGAGAATGACAAACCCGAGCCCCGCTGCGGCATCCTTTTCCACCTGGTGAGCGGCCAACGAGAGTTGCCCGGAAGCCTTGCCGAACGGGTTCTTGACGGGCAGGCCGGCGTATTCGCTTTTGAGGTCGATACCATAGGTGGAATGAACGTGAGACTCGATCAGCCGGGGGAGGCCGTCGCGAAAATGATCAAAATCCTTTTGAAGTTGAGCGGAATCCTGCTGGCTCAGTTGCGGCTTGCCGCGAAGCCTGACTCGCGGCGGGAAATATTCCTCCATGAACGATTCAATCCTTTGCGCTGTCTAATTCGCCAATTTCCTTGAGCGTTTTCCCGATCGCGTTAAACTCGCTCTCCGGTAGTTCAGGTCCCCAGGGGTCGTGCGTCGATTCGCGCCCGATAACCCCCAGATGGACCAGTGTCCAGAGCATCCGGCGGATGTAGCCCTCCATCGGCGGAATAAAGAGCACCTGGGAGAGCTGGTCCACTGCACCCGAGAGGTCAAGAAACTCCAGGGCGTGTCCCCGGAAATAGGCATCGATCATATTGTGCTGCAGCCCGGTGCAGGCCGCCCCCATGCCGATGAGGGCCGCCTGCGCTCCGGCCATCAGGCTGTAGCCGAGAAAGCGGTCTTCACCGGTGATCAGGAGCTTTTCCGGGAACTCTTCCGCAATCAGGTTCGCCACGTTCTGGTAAGTCATCACGCTGTCGAGCGTGGCGAGTTTGATGCCG
Organism: Acidobacteriota bacterium; assembly: GCA_021780055.1. Next base: position 3,684 of record JAJXZM010000049.1, on the reverse strand, counting down.
ACCACCTCCGGCAATGCGAAAAGCTCCAGAAGAAGGTCCGGCGAGTAAGATATTCCGCCCGCAGCCTCATACAGGTAGAACAGAATCATGGGCGCGTGGAGCGACGCCAGCTTCCAGTGGTAGTCGACCAGTAATTTTTCAAGCTCGTCCGGGCCCGCGATTTTTCGAAGCGGCGAGGGCGCGTAGACCAGAAAGGCGTGCGCGCCGTGCTGGAGTGCGTCATTCGCCATTTCGAGCGCGGAATCAACGTAGGCTGAAAACGAGGCGGCGCCCTTGGGGGAGCCTCCAACGCCGGCGACAATCAGCTTATCAGGGCCGAGACCCTGCGCCCAGGCCTGCAAAACCTGAATGCGCTGCTCGCGGCTGAGGTGCAATCCGCGGCCCGTGTGCGCCCACAGGGCAACGCCCGCAATGGGCTGTGCGCGCATGTACGCAATGTATTTTTCCTGCGCGGCGGAATCGATCTGGCCGCCGGGCGTCATCGGCACGGGAACCGCCGGGACCAGGCCATGCCAGAGACGGCGGTCGCATTCTTCAACCGTAAGCGGCGTCACGGAAGGAACTCCTCAAAGCGGACTCGGTACCGCTCTACCTTTTTCATGTCAACTCTGTAGCCCATGCCCGCACCCTCCGGCAGTTGGATGAAACCCTCACCGGAGATTTCGATAGGAGGCTCAATAATATCATCCTTGAACCATCGAGCAGAAGCTTCCACATCCGCGGGGAAGGTGAAATTCCCGAGAGTGGCCAGATGCAGCGCCTGCGCGGACGCCACGCCAAGTTCCGGCATGGTGCCCATCCAGCAAGGAATTCCCGCTGCCTGTGCCGCGTCGTGGGCCCGCCGCCCGGGCACCAATCCTCCCATGCGCTGCACCTTGATGTTGATGATCTTCGCGCTGCCAAGGCGAATGGCGGTGGCAATCGATTCCAGGTCTTCGGCGGATTCGTCGATACAAATGGGAGTTTGCAGGCGGCGCTGGAGTTCTGCATGTTCGGCCAACGCTTTTCGGCCGAGCGGTTGCTCCATCATCATCAGGCTGTGGTTGTCGAGCTCTTCAAAAATAGCTGCGTCTGCCAGGCTATAAGCCGCGTTGGCGTCAACCATCAGTGGGATGTCTCCGAAACGCTTGCGGACGGCCCGGACCAGTTCCACGTCATGCCCCGGCATGATCTTGATCTTGATGCGGCGATAGCCCTGCCGCAGAAAGATGTCTACGCGGTCGAGCAGTTGGTCAATGGTGGGCATCAGCCCGATGGCCGCTCCGGAAGGGACGGGTCGCCTGCTGCCGCCCAGCAGTTCGTAGAGCGGCACGCGTGCCTGGCTGGCCCAAAAATCCCAGACCGCTCCCTCCACGCCGGCCTTGGCAAACGGTTCGCCCGGAAATTCCGCGAGCCAGTCAAAACACTTGTCTGCCTCGGGAAGCGGCCTTTCAAGCAATCCCGGAACGGCCTTGCTGCGAAGGAATTCCCAGGTTGAGTCCGGTGTTTCGGCGGAATAAAATGACCCGCCCATGGGCGAGGCTTCTCCCCAGCCAATGGTTCCGTCGGCTCCAAGTAATTCCACCAGAATGGCGTCTTTGACAGAGACTTCGCCATTTGAAATTTTGAACGGTTCGTGCAGCGGTACCTGCACCCAATGTAACCGGATTCCGGAAAGATGAATTGTTTTTGGCATAATGCAGGGATCCCCAAAAATCTATTCTGCCCGCCGCCGTGAAGTCAATCATTTATTTGAGGTGTTTCCTGCGGGAAGGGAGTATCCGTGGCGAATTGCGCCCTGTGTACAGACCTTGAGCATTGTGGGTGGTTGGTCTCCTGAGACAAGATGCCCTGGAGGCTTATCCGATAAGGGCACACAACACGAAAGCCGCGATGTGTGCAGTGGCCGGTTCTGGTCCGAAGGAAGAAAAATGTTTTTCCTTGACTCCCCTCTTTATAGAATCCGCAGTGTGATGCATCAATGCGGGGTCTGTACAGGGGCCAGTTTGTAGTTGCTCAGGGTTTTCGCGCTATTCGTGTCGAGCACGAGTACCTGATCATGGCATGCAAGGACGATCCTGCCGCTGTCCACCCACTCAAAATCAATCATGCCCGAACAGGAGTACATTTGCCGGGTGTCTACATAGAGGCTTTCTTGGATGGCAAAATAGAGGCCCGTATGCGACGCCTGGCGCTTGTACGCAACCTGCTTGTCGTCCGGGGAAAGGGTTGGCTGCTCGTTCCCTGACCACGAGGCCAATGCGACCAGTGGCGTAGCCGCCATAGTTCTCAAATTGACTTTCACAATCCGTGCCGTCCCTTTGCCCGGCAGCCGGCCGCTTTCCGAATGAAGTCCGACGAGCCATTTCCTGTCCCGGCTCACTCGCGCCTGATAAGGGAATGTGTTTACTGCACGAATCTCGGTTTGTCCGGCCTCGCCCGGCCGCAGCAACACGAGCTTGTCGTCGGCTGGCAATCGCCCGGGGATGACACCGACAAATCGTCCATTTCGAAGCCAAGCCACGAATCCGAAACTCTTCGGCAACGGCACAGCAGTGACTTTTCGACTAGCCACGTCGTACTCGTAAAACCCGTAGCAAGCGTTGGGGACAGCGAGTCTGCCTTGTCCGAAGAGGTCCTCCCCGCTAGTCGTGTACAGTAAGAGCCTTCGGCTGCCAGGGGACCACCCGTCGATGAGCACATCAACCGAAACGGACCCGATTGTGGGCGGTCTCCCCCAGCGAGTTATCGTGTGCTGGTGCGACGTGCGGACGTTTAGCAAATGAATATCGTAGTCCTCCGCGCGGTTTCCGTAGGCGATCCAACGACCGTCCGGTGAGGGCTTTGGCTGGGTGGAACCTTGGACAGTGCCCATGTAGCCGGGAGGGAAACTATGCGGGAACGGCGCGACATGCCCCTGACCATCGACCTGGTACACTCTGTAAACGAGGGAGGGAACAACCCGCCCCTGGGGGCTATTGCTCACAACCGTCTGGCGAAGTGCGACTAGACGATCGGCTGGTTTACGAGAGCAGCCAGAAAAGATGCATACCAGCACGACGAAAACCAAGGATGACAACCTTTGCACGAGGGCGTACCCCTAGTCAGTAATCGTTGTCAATGTCGTCCACCGATCCGTCCCGGTTTTGCAACTGTAGTACCTCATAGAATCACCCCTCTGTCAAGAGAATCTGGCAAAGGTCATTGAAGACACTCATCGTTCTGGAAAAATGGAGACTTGTCGAAGGGGAGGGGCAATCGAAGGCTGCCCCTTTTGCCCGGAGCCATTTTGTGGTGAAATAATGGGCCTGCCGGAAATTACAGGAAGGCGTGGGATGTTAGATTGTAGCGGGCTGTGTGAAAAATCACGTATAAATGTGACGCGCATCACACCATTGATGGGCAAAAAAGTAGAGAATCTGTTCCCTGAGTCAATTTGTGAAATCGAAGTCTGCCGTTTCAGAGATTTCTCGATAGCAAGCGGGCTCTGATCCTTACGGGAGCTGGGAAAGGGCAAAAGGAGAGAGGAGTTGTCATGATCATAGGTATTCCCAAGGAGAGCTTTCCTGGAGAGAGGCGAGTGGCCATGGTGCCCTCCGCTGTGCCTTCGCTGACCAAGGCGGGGTTCGAAGTCGCCATTGAGGCGGGAGCGGGCATCAGCGCGGGATATCTGGACAAGGATTACACCGACAAGGGCGCAAAAAT
>JAJXZM010000007.1 GCA_021780055.1 Acidobacteriota bacterium | reverse complement strand
AGTTCCGTTTCGGCTGAGCCGGACACGCCGGATGTAATTAAACGACCCGGATATGTGCTGGTTGCTGGTGATCACCTGGTCCATTTTCAGACTCCAGTGATCGACGTTAAGCACAGGGCAGCAACCACTGTATCGGGTCGTATTCCTCAGCAAGTCGTTAGATTGAGGATTTGCAAAGAGCGGAAGCAATGATGCTGACGTGTTGCTGAAATACGAAGCAGGAATGACGTTGCCGGCAAAGGGGTCACGAATGGTCGCATCTTCGCCGCTGTTGTTGGTCAGCCCTGTTACGGGATCAACTGCTCCCGCCGCGACATCCCGCGTCGTCAGAGGGTTGTAGATTTGATTCTTGTAAACTGGTCGGCCGAGCGCGTCGGTTCCCACCTGGTCCCCAAGCCACGCGCTGAAGTCGCCCTGTTTCATGGCCGTGGTAGGAATGGTGGTCGTACCGCTCAAATTGAAGCTTCGGTACCGGTCACCTTCGTAGGTGAAAAAGAAGAATGTCTTGTCCTTCTTGATGGGGCCGCCGATGGCGCCGCCAAAGTCGTTGTCGTTATGCTGGGGTTTTGTGCCTCCAAACGCGTTGTTGGTGAATCCGGCCGCGTTCAGCACTTTGTTCTGGAAATACTCATAAGCTGTCCCATGGAAATTGTTTGTGCCGGATTTCATCACAAAATTCTGGATGCCGCCGCCGGTATTGCCATATTCGGCAGAGTAGCTGGACATTTGGACGTTGAACTCGCCTATCGAATCCGTGGAAGGACTGAACTCCGTCAGGCCTCCACCGTTCATGTCGTAGCGGCCAATCGAGACACCGTCGATCATGATATCCGCACTGAAAAGTTGGCCACCGCTGAGCGATCCGGCGTACGAGCCGCCAACGGTTCCAGGCAGACTGGAGAAAATAAATGATTGTAGTTGGCGGCCGCCGTCATCGAGCGCGATCGGCAGAGTCGCAAATTCTTTTGGACTCATCGAGGTGCTGATCATGGCGCTGTCCGGGGTCAAAAGAGGTGGCGCCGCGGTGACCGTGACCGCTTGTTTCAACTGACCAACCTCGAGAGTAATGTCATGGGTAACAACCTGGGCAACAGGCACGATCACGTTATCGACAATCGCAGTCTTGAAACCCTCTTTGGTGGTTTCTATGCGATACGTGCCTGGAGGAACGGAAATCCGGTAATAGCCGGCGCTGGAACTGCTGATCTTGCGGGCGACCGCAGTATCAACCTGAGTGATGGTGATGGCAGCATCCGGAATCACCGCGCCGGTGGAATCAGTGATAGTTCCAGTGATCGTGCCTAGCGCGCCTTGAGCAAAGGCGCCCGCAGGAGCTAGAAAACAGAATAAGGTAGCCAGGACTGCTACCTGCCGTTTCAGCATAGACCTCTCCTTTCGGTTTTGGAGGTGACAATTCTGACCCGACGGAAGCTAAAAAGTGGCGAATCGCCAAAAAGATACCCTAAGGTCTTCGACAATTCGTTATTCGGCTCTCAATCCCTGAAACGCCCCGTGGTCTGGTCCGCAAATGAACGCAGTGGGCCGCTTGGGTTGAAAAGCCGGCAGGAATTATAACGATGTAGAGTGACTACCTAAACGTTTGAAACATCTCACAGCGAAATGATATTGTCAATAGTTTTTTTAATTTCAAAAGAACACACAGTAAAACGAAAATGTTTGCGAGATGAAAGGCGAACAAAAGCGGATGCTGAGCGGCGCATCCTTAGGTTCTCAATTCCTTAGAAATTAATGTCTAACGGATGCCCGTGAAGGTTTTGGCACACGTCTGGTGAGTGTACGGTTCGCGCACAAGGATCTTCCACTTTCCCGTTATCGAACGATATCGTGAGCTTGGCTACGCAGACTTAGCGTGTGTCTTTGACGGACGCTCCAATCAGAAGGCGTCGGTCACACCGCCCTGTGGCATGTATCACAGCCAAACGGGACCTTGACGGGACAACATGGGGTTGATAGTCCAGCAGCATTGGTGCTTTGGGAGGCGGATCCATGATCGGACACCCAAGCTCTCTCCGTTTTGCGCTGGAAGAGATAATCCCGCTATTTATTTCCTACACATTTAGCAAAATACAGCCTGTGCGCGGCGAACGTGCCAACCACATCCTCCTTCAATCTTGCGAAGTGATCGAGGATCGTGAAGTCACCTGAACACGTACAGCTTCGCGACGGTTCTGAACAGACATGCTGCCAACGATCCGAAAACTTGCGTTAGGAATCGTGTTGATCATTGGGGCGTCTACAGTTCTGCTTGTTTCGGACTGGAACAGGCGTGGGCAGAGGAGCGGGGTGCCTGAGAGGGTGCGACGCCTGGCGATCTTTCAGTTTGCTTCGAATTCCATCCTTGACGAAAACGTGGCCGGGATGATCGATGCTCTGGCCGGGAATGGTTTTGTGGACGGCCGGACGGTCTCGATCCAGCGCTTCAACGCCGAGGGCGATTTTGTAACGGCCAACACCATAGCCAAGGCCCTTGTCAGCGGACACTTTGACCTCATTCTAACCTCCAGCACGCCCGCCTTGCAGACCATGGCAAGTGCAAATAAGGATGGAACAGTCATCCACGTTTTCGCCGCTGTGACGGACCCGTTCGGCGCGGGCGTCGGCATCAGTGGCGTCAACCCGCTGGATCATCCCCGGCATCTTGTCGGCATCGGCACTTTCCAGCCCGTCGAGCACACGTTTGAGATCGCGAAAGAAATCTACCCGGGCCTGACCCGTGTGGGCGTGGTGTGGAATGCGTCTGAGGCCTGCTCTGAGGCCTGCGTTCTGAAAGCGCGGAAGAAGTGCAAAGAGCTGGGTATCGAGCTTCTGGAAGCCAATGTTGAAAACTCTGCGGGCGTTCTGGAGGCTGCCAAGTCCCTTGTCGGTCGCGGAGCGCAGGCCCTCTGGATCGGCGGCGACAATACTGTTGAAACGGCGACGGACTCTGTGGTGGCGGCAGCAAGGGAGGGGAGAATCCCGGTTTTCAGCAACACTCCTGCGTCCGTGAAACGAGGCGAACTGTTTGCATTGGGGGCTGATTATTTCGAAGTCGGCACACTGGCGGGAGAACTTGCTTCCCAGGTCCTGAAGGGCAAGGACCCCGCCACGGTTCGCATTGAGAACATTGTTCCGGAAAGGCTGGTTATTGCTACTTCTGCGCTCCAGAGACTCAAAGACCCTTGGAGTGTCCCGCCCGCACTCATGGCAAGGGCAAGCGCCCCGCAGAAGGCACAGGCGACAAGTGCAGCGCGGGTCAAAGCTCCTGAACCGGGCCGCACTTACAAGGTTGGCCTTGTCTATTTCGCACCTGAACCCGGCGCGGATCTGGTCATCAGTGCCGTGCAGGACGCGTTACGTGATCGAGGCTTCGTCGATGGCAAGAACCTGGAGTTTCGTCAGGCGCACGCGCAGGCGGAGATCTCGAACATCACACAACTCCTCCAGAACTTTGACAATTCTGATGTGGATGCGATCGTGACGCTCACAACTCCCTGCCTCACCGCCGCATGCGCCACGGTCAAAACGAAGCCGGTAGTTTTCGCCTATGTTTACGATCCGATAGCGGCCGGAGCAGGGAAAAGCATGACGGACCACTTGCCGCACGTGACCGGCGTTGGTTCTTTCCCCCCGCTGGAGGACTCGCTGGCCATCTACAAAAGATTCCTGCCCCATCTGAAGGCTCTCGGCATCATCTACAACAGCTCGGAGGCAAATTCTCGCAAGGTGGTCGAGGTGGCAAGAGGGCTTTGCCGGAAACAAGGAATTCGTCTGGAGGAAGTGCCGGTCACCGGCACAAGCGAGGTCTACCTGGCAGCCCAGGTTGCCGCCCAGAAGAACATTGACGCCATTTGGATCGCGGGGGACAACACGGCGACCATCGCTTTTGACGCCATTGCGAACGTGGCCGCCAAGTCGAAGCTCCCGGTGCTGACGAATGATATTGAGGCTGTGGACAAAGGTGCGACCCTGGCCGTTCAGATCGGCTTCTACCAGCCGGGGTACGAAGCCGGCGTTATGCTTTCCCGCATCCTTCTGGGAGAAAGTCCAGCGGCCATACCTATCGAGAACATTGCGAAGAAACGCATTGAGGTCAACTTCGAACCGCTTAAAGCACTCGGCCTGAACGTCCCCGTTGATCTCTTGAAGGAGAGTGTAAGTTTTTACAACCTACAGGCGCGCCGGGGCCGACCGGCCAAAGTTGCGATGGTGCAGATTGTTGACAACCCGGTGATTGATGAAAGCTGTGAGGGCTTCATCAAGGGCCTGGAAGAAGCCCATTTGAAGCAAGGCAGCGATTTTGTTGTACGCCGGTTCAATGCCCAGGGGGATGTGACACAACTGCCGCTGATCATGTCTGCCATCAAGTCGGAAGGCGTTGACCTCGTGGTTACTTCTGGAACACCGGTGTTGCTGGCTGCGGCCCGCGCGATCCACGAAATCCCGATCGTATTCACAGTGGCAAGCGACCCGCAAGTGCTGGGAATCTTCCAGGGCGACCAGCGCCCGCCGAACATCACTGGCGTTTACGACGATCCGCCCCTGGA
>JAJXZM010000144.1 GCA_021780055.1 Acidobacteriota bacterium | reverse complement strand
TAAAATAGATGAGCTTTTTGTCCTTGTCCGGCAGATCACGATAAATCAGCACGCCGGCCACCTGCGCCATCGATTCGATAATCAGCACGCCGGGCATCACCGGCGCTCCAGGAAAGTGCCCCTGGAAAAACTGCTCATTGATGGTCACGTTCTTGAGGCCGACAATTCGCTTGTCGCCTTCAATCTCAAGGATCCTGTCCACCAGCAGGAAGGGGTAACGGTGAGGAAGAAACTTCATGATTTCCGCAATTCCGTAGACCGGCTTTGCTTCTTCCTGGGGGCGATTTTCCTTTTCAGAAGTCATAGTTGAATTGTCCACAATACACCATCCGACAGATATCCCGATTGGTTCGCGCGCCGGACGTATTACGGCCCGGAAACACACAAGCAGGAGACGGCGAGTGCCGTAAAAGCATTATAGTCGAAAGGTTAACGCGTTCCAAATCCGCGGCGGCTCGTTTCCCCTGATGAGGGCTTTCTGCGCGCTCACACGAATGCCGTTAGCAAGCGGGCGGCGGCTCTCAATTGTGCTAAACTGACTGGTTATTCCACCCCAGGGAGGCAACCACAGTGGCCGCGCGCATTCTTGATGGCAATAAAATCCGCGACGAAATCAAGCAGGAACTCGCCGGGCAAATTCAGGAATTGAAGGCGTCCGGCATCACGCCCGGCCTGGCGGCTGTACTGGTTGGTGAAGACCCTGCCTCGCAGATTTACGTTCGGAGCAAGGTGAAGACTTGCGAATCACTGGGCCTCTACAGCGAAAAGATCGAATGGCCGGCCGATACCACCACCGAACGGCTGCTGGAGCTTGTGCGCGAACTCAATTCACGTGACGATATTGACGGCATTCTCGTCCAGCTTCCGCTGCCGCCCCAGGTTGACTCCAAGCTGGTGCTGGAAGCCATTGATCCGGCCAAAGACGTAGACGGGTTCCATCCGGTAAGCGTGGGCAATCTTGTTCGCAACCGCCCGGGACTGGTTCCCTGCACGCCCGCGGGAATTATTGAAATCCTTCGCCGCAGCGGCGTCGCCATGAAAGGCGCTCGCGCTGTGGTAATCGGACGCAGCGACATTGTGGGCAAACCCGTGGCCATGCTCCTGCTTCACAACCACGCCACCGTCACCATCTGCCATTCCCGAACTCAGGACCTCCCCGGTGTGGCTCGCGAGGGCGATATCCTGGTGGCTGCGATGGGCAAACCTGCGTTTGTCACGGGCGACTTCATCAAACCCGGCGCCACAGTCATTGACGTGGGAATCAACCGCCTGACCACGGAAGATGAAATCCGGAAAATCTATCACGATCCCTCGGGACCGCTGGAAAAGCTGAAAGCCAAAGGCTCGGTCCTGGTCGGCGATGTTCAGCCTGAGGACGCCATGGAAAAAGCAGGCTCTTATACGCCCGTGCCGGGTGGCGTTGGTCCGCTCACGATCGCCATGTTGATGTCAAACACGGTCCGGGCTGCGAAGCTTCGGCGCGGCATGCGGGCCGCCGCAAAGGCTTAGCGCACGACTGTGGGCTGTGGTTGGTAACGGCCGGGTTGCATTGCTTTATCTGCTTTTCATGGGCGCATTCACCTCAAACCTATGAACTTTTCTGCGCGCTATTTTGGGCTGACAGGCGGCATCGCCTCAGGCAAGAGCACTGTTGCTGCGATGTTGTCCGACCTCGGAGCGTACATCATCGACGCCGACAAGATTGGGCACGAGATGCTGCTCCTAACATCGCCGGCATACCCCGAGCTCATCTCTGCATTTGGGCGTGGGATTCTCGACTCCGCCGGCCGGATCGACCGCAAGAAACTCGGCACACTGGTTTTCTCTGACCCTGCAAAGCTCCAGCAACTGAACCGCATCGTTCATCCCCGTATCATTGAGCAAGCCAGTCGACTGGCCGTGCAGCATTGCTCCCAAAATCCCGGGGCCGTGGTTGTCGTTGACGCCGCGCTGATTTACGAGACCAGCATTCCCGGGCGTTTCGCAAAAACGATTGTGGCCTGGTGCCGGCCTGAGCAGCAGATCGAGCGGCTGATCGCAAAAACCGGTCTCAGCCGCGAAGAAGCTGAGCGGCGAATTACCAGCCAGATGCCCGCCGAAGAGAAACGCCGCCGCGCCGATTTTGTTGTCGATTGCTCAGGCAGCCTGGAGGACACGCGCCGCCAGGTTGAAACCCTTTATCCGGTGCTGAAGCAGTTGGCAAGAGGCAATTAGAGTGGTACGCGGACCGGCAAATCGATCGGTCGCACCGCTTCAAAACAGGCAATCCTACAGCCCCGGCAAAACAACCACCTGATTTTCTTCTTCAATCGTGATAAAAATACGTCGCTCAGTTTTTATGATCTGCGCCCAAAGGAGAGCTCACTGATGAAAAAGAGTTCCATGGTTCTTCTTGCATTTTTTGGCACCGTTGCAGTTGCTATGCTGATTGGCTTCCAGATTCGCGCGAACGGACAGCAGCACAAGGAACCCATCGGCTATCAAGACACGCCCATGCTGCCCGGCGGCAAGTGGCACGTGCATGACGGCATACGCCCGCACCCGCCCATCGTTACCCCGGGTACATTCAGCAGCCAGCAAACTCCCGGCCAGTCGCCCTCGGACGCCATCGTCCTGTTCGACGGCAAGGACCTTTCAAAGTGGCAGTCCGTGAAAGGCGGTCCTGCCGAATGGGAAGTTCAGGACGGGTACTTCCAGGTTGCTCCCGGTAAGGGCGACATCGAAACCGTTCAGAAGTTCGGCCCGATTCAATTGCACCTTGAGTGGAGCGAGCCCAATCCTCCGCATGGAGAAAGCCAGGGACGCGGCAACAGCGGCGTTTTCCTGCAAGGCCAGTACGAGATCCAGGTGCTCGACAGCTACCACAACATCACTTACGCGGACGGCCAGACGGGCGCCGTCTATGGCCAGCACCCGCCGTTTGTCAACGCCTGCCGGCCGCCCGGCGAATGGCAAACCTATGACATTGCTTTCACCCCGGCCATCTGGGAGGGAGGCGAAGTCCATTTGCCCGCTTACGTCACCGTTTTCCAGAATGGAGTGCTCGTGCAGAACCACACGGAAATCTGGGGTTCGACCGGACACCGCATCTTCCCGCATTACAAGCCGGATGTGGGCAGCACGGGACCCCTGGAACTCCAGGACCACCACAACCCGGTGCGCTATCGCAACATCTGGATTCGCGAGATCAAACCGGTATCGTAAAAGAGAATATTCGGCCTGGTGGAGGCAGGACCGCGTCCGGCCTCTGCCAGGCTCTGAGAGTTATCGGATGAAGCCGTTCGATCTGACTCTGCGCATTGCCGGCGCCACATTGGCGCTGCTGGCCTTGCAGGAGCTTTGGAACCTCCCAAGGACTCCTGCGCAATTGGGGCCTCTTATTCTCCCAAATCTGCTTGTTGTTCTGGCGCTCGCGCTCGTCGCCGCCAGTTCGCGTCAGCAAGGATGGAAGCTTTCGGGAACCCTCTTTGTCCTCTACTACGGCATCGATCAATTGAACACGTTGGATGAGGCCCTGCTCTTTAAAATTGGGCTGAAAGCCTCTCAGACTCTTGGCATGGTGGCTTCAGGACTGATCACCTCACTGGTTTTCGCACCCTTGCTGGTCCTTATCCTTGGCTGTTGGAAGAGCAAAGCAGAGGAAGAACCAAAACCTCTTTTACCTCGCTCGGCGGCAAGCTGGGCAGGACGGATCGTGCTGGGCGATCTGCTCTATGTTGTCTGCTACTTTATCGCGGGGATGTTGGCCTTTCCGTTTGTTAAAGACTTTTACGCCGCTTTCAAGTTGCCCCCGCCGGCAAGCATACTGGTAGTGGAAATTTTCCGGGGCCTGGTGTATGTCGCCGCCGGACTGGCGGTTGCAAACGGGATGAAAGGTGAACGGGGAAAGGCAGCTATCGCTCTGGGCCTATCTTTTCCTATCCTGGCCGGCGTCGCCCCTTTGCTTCTGCCCAATCCTTACCTGCCCGGGTACGTCCGCGTTACTCACGGATTTGAAATTGGGATTTCCAATCTGGTATACGGCGTCCTTCTCGGTTATCTCCTCACCCGCAAGGCCGCACCAGCACCTGATGCTCTGCAGGCCGAGCGCGCGGAATCTCTTCCCTGATGCCCGTGAAGTGGGATGCCCACAAAGACCCGCCCTGTGACTATGCTGCAGTTCAAGAGAACAAGTTTGCAAGGCTCTTGTCTTACCGATTTGCACCTCGTACCATTGAAGTTAAGGGGGAGTCGGAACCCCCTGCGGGTTGCGAAACCTGCCGTTCCGAGAAGTGATCGTACCGGTACGTCGAAAACCAAGCGACTGGAGGCCCTTATGAAAATCTTCGTTGCCGGCGGAACGGGTGTTCTTGGACTCGCCAGTCTGAAAGCGCTGATCGGGGCCGGCCACCAGATCCGCGCAACGGCCCGGACCCAGGAAAAAGCGGAAGTAGTTCGCAATCTCGGCGCGGAAGCGATCTCTGTGGACCTCTACGACCCGAATGAGGTGCGGCAAGCTATCGCCGGGTGTGAGGCCATTTTGCGATTGACCACCAAGATCCCGCCGACC
>JAJXZM010000223.1 GCA_021780055.1 Acidobacteriota bacterium | reverse complement strand
GGCAGTGCAGCGGTTGACGGGATCATTCGCGCTGGCCATCATGTCAGCGAGTGACGCAAACAAAATTGTGGCTGTCCGCCAGGGCCCGCCGGCGGTGATTGGTCTCGGCAAGAACGAGTACCTGGTGGCCAGCGATGTCCCGGCTATCCTTTATCACACTCGCGATCTGTTTTTTCTCGCCGACGGAGACATTGCCGTGCTGACGCCGAACGGCGTGAAACTGATGGACTTCCAGGGCGAGCCGGTTACCCGGCGCGTTCAGCACATCAGCTGGGACCCGATCCTGGCGGAAAAAGGCGGCTTCAAGCATTTCACGCTGAAAGAGATTTACGAGCAGCCGCGAGCCGTCCGCGACACCGCGCTGGGCCGTGTTTCTCCGGAAACGGGCCAGATCTTCCTGGACGAAATGGAAATCACGGAAGATGAATTCCGTTCGTTCCGGGAAATCAAAATTGTTGCCGCCGGCACCTCCCGGCACGCCGGGTTGGCGGGAAAGATCATGTTAGAGCGGCTGGCGCGCGTTCCCACGGAGGTGGACTACGCCTCGGAGTTCCGCTATCGCGATCCGCTGGTGGACTCCCGCACTCTGACCATGCTGATCACGCAGTCAGGAGAAACGGCCGACACCATTGCCGGACAGCGTGAGGCGCAGGCCAAAGGGTCCAAAACGCTCGCCATTTGCAACGTGCTCGGCAGCATGGTGCCCCGAGAAGCCAATGGAACTATCTACACGCACGCAGGACCTGAAATCGGCGTGGGATCCACCAAGACTTTCACCTCGCAACTGATCGGCCTTTACCTCTTCGCCGTTTACCTGGGCCAGCTTCGCGGCCTGATTCCGCCAGCCGAGTCGAAGGAACTGCTCAGCGAACTGACCATGCTGCCGCGGCAGCTTGAATACGTGCTGCAAAAGGACGAAGAGTACGAAGAACTGGCCCGCCACTTCGACCGCGCTTCAGATTTTCTTTTCCTTGGCCGTGGTGTCCACTTCCCGGTGGCGCTGGAAGGCGCGCTCAAGATGAAGAAGGTTTCTTATATCCACGCAGAAGCCTACCCGGCGGGCGAATTGAAGCACGGTCCCATCGCTCTGATTACGGAAGGTCTGCCTGTGGTGGTGATGGCAACCTGCGACGGCAAGTCTGCGGATTCAAAGCTTCGCTACGAGCGGACGGTCTCAAACATTAAGGAAGCCAAAACCCGCGGCGCCGTCATCGTTGCCTTGGTCACAGAGGGCGACCGGGAAGTTCAGGACATGGCAGACCATCTGATCACGCTTCCGCAAACGAATGAGTATCTCTCCGCGGTCCTTGAGGTCATCCCCCTGCAACTGCTGGCTTATCACATCGCCGTCTTGCGCGGGTGCGACGTCGACCAGCCTCGAAACCTGGCAAAATCCGTCACAGTGGAATAAAATAACCACCCCTCTGCGTGTTAAGCGAAAGAGGCAAGTTCCATTTCTGCTGTAAGGGATAATTCGGCCCGGCTGATGAAGCGACAAAATCGAATTCTCAACCCCCTGCTATTCAGCCACATCGCCACTTGCGCAAGTCTCCTCAGGGGTCCTTCGACGCTTCGCGCCTCGCTCAACAGGATCTTCTGGACCGCACTTGTGCCGGGACTTTTGGTTTTTCTTGCCAGCGTAAAAGTCTATTGCCAGTCCTCCGCTTCGACCGGCCTCAATGAAACGCGCCCCACTATCACTATTGGGCGCGTGAGTCCTCCGCCCAAGCTGTCCGATTTCCTGGGAATGAAGCCGGACGCAGCCATGGCGGGTAAGATGCTCAAGATTGATGGGTTCATCCAGCGCACACCCAAAGACAATGTGGCCCCCAACCAGCGGACGGATGTTTACCTTGGCTACGACAGCAATTATCTCTACGTGGTTTTTGTCGCCTTTGACAATGAGCCCAACAAGGTTCGCGCGCACATGACGGTGCGTGACCATTTGTCCGGCGACGAGCGGTTGGACATGTTTCTCGACACCTTTCACGACTATCGTCACGCCTATGTCTTCACCGTTAATCCGTTCGGGCTGCAGCAGGACGGCAGCTACGAGGAAAACGCCAACCCCAACTACGACAGCTCATTCGATACGGTGTGGAAATCGAAAGGCCAGCGAACCAAACAGGGCTTTGTGGTGTGGGAGGCCATCCCCTTCAAAAGCCTTCGCTTTCCCGCCACCCCGAAGCAGACCTGGGGAATCCTTTTCATCCGCTGGATTCCGCGAAACAACGGGTCGGACACGTGGCCGCGCGTTTCAACGCGCATTCAGGGGCGCCTCGGCCAGGAAGCCACTCTGAAGGGGCTGGACTCGATTTCGCGCGGACATAACGTGCAATTCATTCCCTATGCTTACGAGCGCTCCTACCGCGCCCTCGACACGCGCGACCCCAACAACCCTCAATTCACTTCCCAGAGTTTCGACCCACGGGCCGGAATCGACGGAAAGACCGTGCTGAAGGACAGCCTGGTGCTGGACGCCACCGTCAATCCAGACTTCAGCCAGGTGGAATCCGACCAGCCGCAGGTGACGGTCAATCAGCGGTTCGCGGTCTACTACCCGGAGAAGCGGCCGTTTTTTCTCGAAAACGCAAACTTCTTTCAAACCCCTCTCGATCTGTTTTTCTCCCGCAACATCGCCGACCCCCTGTATGGAGTCAGACTGACCGGCAAGGTAGGACATTATGCCATCGGGACTCTTTTCTCCGACGACCAATCACCGGGAGAGAGCGTCGCGCCGAATGACCCGCTCGCGGGTAAGAACGCGCGATTCAGCGCTGTAAGAATCAACCGGGACGTCGGAAAACAGTCGACGATCGGTATGATTTATACGGACCGCGAATTTGCAGGCACCTATAACCGCGTGGGAGGCGTTGACGGCCATTTCAAATTCACACCCAATTGGATCTTGGACTGGCAAGGAGTTACCAGCGCAACCACCCTGCCTGGGGGTCCGCGCTCGGCAGGCCCGGCATATAAAGCGCACCTGCAGCGCACGGGTTACCAGTTTTATTACGACCTCGACTATGAGGATCTCAGCCCCGGCTTCAATACCGAAGCCGGATTCCTGGGCGAAAACACGGTGGATCAATTTGTTCCTTATACCCGCACGATTCCAAGGCCCGCGTTGCGCCCGGATTTCAGGGGCTTGGGTCAGTTCATCACTTATCGCTTTCGGCCCGAAGGAAAAGCGCTGATCTCCTGGGGACCCACGCTTTACGTCGACCCTGTCTGGGACCACGCCGGGAACCAGCTTGACCAGTACTATGACACGGGATTGAGCTTTGAACTGACCGGCCAGACCTACATTGAGCTTTATCAGTCCGGAGACCATGAGCTTCTGCGGCCCCAGGATTTTTCTGTGCTCCCTTCCAACCGCACTTACGTCCACCAGCACAAGGGCGTCTACGTAGGCAGCCAGTACTATCAACCTTTCACATTCAGCGCGACCTACGAATGGGGAACGGACGTGAACTTTGAGCCTCCTTCCGGGCAGGCGCCCATGCTGGCCAATCTGACCCACGGTCAGGTGCTGATGACGATTCGTCCGCTCACCAAGTTGGAAGTTGACAATACCTACATCCTGGAACGGCTCACCAGCCGCGAGGGCGGCGCCAGCATCTTTAACAATCACATCATTCGCTCCAAATGGAACTGGCAGTTCAGCCCTCGGCTGGGAGTACGGACCATCTTCCAGTACAGCACCGTCCTGCCCAACGCGGCGCTGACGTCATTGGAGAAGACCAGGCAATTCAACGCCGACTTCCTGGTCTCCTATATTGTGAACCCATGGACGGCTCTCTATGTGGGTTACAACAGCGATCAGCAAAACCTGAACCTTATCCCGACATCCACCGGAACGGAACTGATCCGCACCAACCAATTCCTGAACGATGGGCGGCAATTCTTTGTGAAGTTCTCGTACTTCTTCGGGTTCTGACTCTCGTCATTTTGCGCGCAGTTGAATCAAGCGGAAGCCCAAGAGAAGCAGTCCGGTGCGGCACGCGCTTGAAAGGGACCCGCAAGACCGACAACAGCGGCGCAACCGCCAAAACTGGTAGAATTGTTGGGAGCAGGAAAAGGAACGGAATGAAGGTTGTCTACTCCGACAAATACGATTTAAACCTGGGAAACCACGTCTTCCCCTCCTCGAAATACCGGCTGATCAAGGAGCGCCTGCTCCAGGAGAATGTGATCAAGCCTGAGGACATTATTGAGCCCACCCCGGCCACTGATGACGACGTGGCCCTGGTGCACGATCGCAACTACATCTGGAAACTTAAGAACGACAAGCTCTCTTACGTTGAGATTCTAAGGATGGAAGTTCCTTATTCCCCCGAACTCATCGAGGCCGTATGGCTATCGGCGGGCGGTTCTATTCTGGCGGGTCGCCTGGCAATGGAACAAGGCGTCGGTGTCAACATCGGCGGCGGATTTCATCACGCTTTTCCCGACCACGGCGAAGGATTCTGTGTGATCCATGACGTGGCCATCGCTATCCGGCGGCTGCAGAAGGACGGGCTGATCGAACACGCCATGACTGTGGATTG
>JAJXZM010000299.1 GCA_021780055.1 Acidobacteriota bacterium | reverse complement strand
TCTGGAAGTGCAGGCCGCTGGAGTGGATCGCATTCAAATTGACGTAATGGACGGACGATTTGTTCCAAATATTACCTTCGGAACGCAGGTTGTAGCTGCTCTGCGGCCCATCACGCATCTGAAGCTGGAAACGCACCTGATGGTCGAGCCGCCAGAAGAGTTTATCGAAGCGTTTGCTCAGGCAGGGGCGGACACGATCATCATTCACCAGGAGGCCACGCCGCACCTTCATCGTGCCATCCAGCAGATCCACGCGCTGGGCAAGAAGGCCGGAGTGGCCATAAACCCATCGACACCGGCCACCCTTCTTTCAGAAGTAATCGGGGACCTTGACCTGGTTTTGGTAATGACCGTCAATCCAGGGTTCGGCGGGCAGGAATTTATCATGGAGACGCTCCCTAAAATTCGCCAGGTCCGCCGCAAGATTGAAGAAATGAGACTTGAGTGCGAAGTGGAGGTGGACGGCGGCATTAACATCGAGACGGCGCCGCTGGTTGTTGAAGCCGGGGCCGACGTATTGGTTGCCGGATCGTCCGTTTACGAGTGCAAGGAAGGTGTGGCATCAGGAATTCAGGCGCTGCTGATGAGCGTTTCATCAGGTTGACCCGGCAGACATGGTTGGGTCCGCGCGATATTGTCAAAATGCGGCGTTAGTTTCAGAGGCATTTCTCCGTTGCGACTCTTCCGGGGCCGCTTTTTGACTTTGAACTTTGTCCTCCATTATAGTCACTCGTTATAGCCACACAGCCATTAAGGGCCGTTGTCACGCGGCCTTCCTGGAGAAATAAGACCCACCTATGAAGATCGCAGTGTTCGGGCTTGGTTATGTTGGTTGCGTAACGGGGGCGTGTCTCGCCCAGATGGGGCACACGGTCCACGGTGTCGATATTTCTGACGCAAAAGTGCGAGTCCTGAACTCCGGCCAGTCGCCGGTCCTGGAGAAAGGGCTGGACACCCTGGTGGGAAAGATGGTTGCGGAGGGAAGACTGCACGCAACTCTCGATCCTGCCGAAGCGCTGGACCGGGCTGATATTTCCCTTGTGGCTGTCGGAACACCTTCGCGCAGCGACGGCAGCGCCAATCTGGACCACGTTGCTTCAGCCCTTGGAGGCATAGGCCGCTTTCTGCGCGGTGCAAAAAAGAAGTTTCACGTTGTTGCAATCCGAAGCACCGTGCCCCCCGGAACGACTGAAAAACTAGTGGTCCCCACGCTGGAGAAGGTGAGTGGAAAGAAATCAGGTGTCGATTTCGGCGTGTGCTTTCATCCCGAATTCCTGCGGGAAGGCTCATCCATTGAGGATTTCTTTAATCCGCCCAAAACGGTTCTGGGAACAAGCGATCCACAGACTGCACGCAGGCTCCTTCGCCTTTGGAAGCCTGTCGAAGCACCTGTTTTTGTGACTTCGTTCAAGGCGGCGGAAATTCTGAAATATGCCGACAATACTTTCCACGCTCTCAAGGTTTCCTTCGCGAATGAGATCGGCTCGCTGTGTCGCCGATTGGGTGTTGACAGCAGGGAAGTGATGCGGATTTTCGTCCAGGACACCAAGCTGAATATTTCTCCCCTTTATCTCAAGCCAGGCTTTGCTTTTGGGGGTCCTTGTTTGCCGAAGGACGTCAGGGCTCTTGGATGGCTTGCCCGTGAGAGCGGATTACAGCTTCCTCTGATTGAGAACATCCTGCACAGTAATTCCCGCCACCTGGACAGGGCCGTGGATCTGGTCCTTTCTGCTAAAAGGCAACGGATCGGGGTCCTCGGGCTGGTTTTCAAATCTGACACTGACGACCTCCGTGAAAGTCCTGCCTGCGAATTGGTAAAGAGGCTCGTCGCGGCCGGGAAACGGGTAAGGGTTTATGACCCTCGGGTACGCCTTGACCGTTTGCTCGGAGCGAACCAGACCTTTATTCGCAAAGAGCTTCCACTACTCCCGCGGCTGATGACGGAATCGTGTTCAAAGCTTACGATGTCCAGCGACCTGATTGTCCTGACAGGAAACCACCCCGAGTTCGATGAGGCCATCAGAAGGCTCAAGAAAGGTAAGATTCTTATTGATCTGGTTGGGTTTAGGCCAGATTTAGGATGGCCTGGCGTTGCCAGCCAAAGCTTGACATAAACTTAGATTTCCAGGGGTGTCGCCCGAATCTTTGGCGAAGGTCCCAGATGGTTTATTATTTTTTCCCCTATCCCCATTGGTGAACTCCAAGTTAATACGTTATTTAAAGCTTGACATAAAACCGGAAGAATTATAAATTCTTAATGTTTTGCCGGGTTACTTTATCAGGGTTCCCAATGAATTATCGCTTCACGCAGATCAAGTAGAGGGGGGTAGTATGTTGAATAGAAAGAGAATGATGCAATTTGGGCTGATGCTGGCAGCCGTGATCGCGCTGAGCGTTGCGCCGATGCTGGCGGGGTCGGCAGCTGTGGGATCGATAGCCGGTAGCCGGAACGCGACATTGGGCGGAGCCGCATTAGTCCCGAATACGACGGTGTTCAGCGGAGACCATCTGCAGGTGCGAGATGGTGTGGCCGTCGTGGCCTTGGACGAAGGGAACCGGATGGTGTTTGGTGGTCAGACGGAAGCCTCGTTTCTGCGGGAAGCGAAGCAAGTGACGGTACTGCTGAGCCGGGGGAATGTGTCGTTGTATCACCCGGGAGCGAGCAGTGGAGTCGAAGTGAAGGCCGGGGATGTGATGGTGAAGCCTGCGGCAGGATACAAGACGCTGGGCGAAGTGGCAATGCTGGACGGATCGCTGGTGGTCACTGCGAAGCAGGGAATGTTGCAGGTGGAACGGCAGGGAAAGACGGAGCAGATTGGTGAAGGAAAAACAGTGACGCTGCCGATGGCGGCGGCCTCACCGGCACCAACTCCTGCGGCCCCACCGGATGGGAACGCACACATTACGACGGCGACGACGCTGGGAGTGATGGCGGTGGGCGCCGGAACGGCGGCGGCAATACTGGCGGGACTGGGAATGTCGCGGTCAAGTGACGCGAAAGATGCGGCGAATGCTGCGACGACGGCAGCAAACAACGCGACGACGGCGGCCAATGCAGCGACGGCGGCGGCCAATGCGGCGGGAGCCGCAGCGAACGCGGCGGGATGCGCGGAGAACATTGAGAACGCAAACGAGAACCCGGGGACGCCGAGTCCGTACACACCGCCTACAGGCTACAGCTGCCCGTAAGGTTGATGCGGTAAGGGAAAAATGGAAGAAGTGCAGGTGGGCGACGGCCAGAAGCGGCTGCCGCCCACTTTGCGTTTTGGCAAACTTTTCCAGGGGATTGCCTGACCGGCCTGACTGTACAGACGTCTGATTTCAAATCGGCTGCTCACAGTTTCCGCCGCACTACCTCACCTCTTATACGTTTGCCAAATTTCCAAAATTGATCAAAAGGAATCTGTGCCGGGATCAGGCCAGATAAACATCGCACAGTAGGGCGCGATCGATGTAAAGTTGCATTCACGGCGGTATCCGGAGCACAATATTTGTTCTTTAATTGATGCGTGACCCGGTGCGGATTTTATATGCTTCTGCGGGATGAGTTTCGTGCGAAGGTCGTAGGATAGCTCGGGTTTGTTGAAAAGCCAGTATGGAGAAGAGATTAAGATGGCGATGAAGTTAGGCATTGTCGGTTTTGGAGTAGTCGGGAAGGCTTTAGCGCAGGTTTTCCGTTACGATGCTGGGAATCCTGACCTGGTGATTTACGACAAGTTTGTCAAGGGGATGAACACTCCGAGCCGGCGTGCTGCCGTCCAGAAGTGTGAGCTTGTATTTATTGCTGTTCCCACACCGGAGGGGCCGGACGGGAAATGCGATCTGTCGGCGATTGAAGAAGTCGTTTCATGGATTAGACCGGTCATGTGTGTTAAATCCACGGTCCCTCCCGGGACGGTGGATCGACTTGCCGCCAAGACGGGTAAGACAATCTGCTTCAGCCCCGAGTATGTTGGAGAAACAGCCTGGCATCCCTTAAAGGGGATAGAGAGTCACGGCTTCATTATCGTTGGAGGTGAAAAGTCTGCCTGCAAACTGGTGATCCAGGCGTATCAGCAGTTTCTGGGACCAATGCCCCATTATTACATTACGAACGCGAAAACCGCTGAACTTTGCAAGTATATGGAGAACGCTTTCCTTGCAACCAAGGTGGCTTTTGCGAACCAATTTTACGATATCGCCAGTGGATTCGGTGTCGATTACAACGAGCTACGGGAACTCTGGCTTGCTGACGAGCGTGTTGGCCGGTCGCACACCATCGTTACAGCCGAGCGCGGATATCGTGGCCGTTGCCTGCCCAAAGATATGGCCTCCATTATTCAAGCTGCCAGGCAATTCGGTGGCGCGCCTCTTCTGGAGGCGGTTGACCGTTTTAACGATGAGGTTTGCCGCACGGCGGATGAGGGCAAAAGCGCTGTCCAGCCTTCTGGAAGAAAGAAGTCCAGCCGGAGCTAGTTATTTCCAACCCTCAGAATTTCACGCACTGATTGAACGATGGAGTTGCAATCGTCTGCTGTCACGCCGGGGTGGACCGGCAGGGAAAGGACGCTTTTCGCCAGGCGGG
>JAJXZM010000604.1 GCA_021780055.1 Acidobacteriota bacterium | reverse complement strand
GATTTCAGGATGAACGAGGATGGATTTCAGCTCGGAGCCAAAGAGAATGTCGTCTTTCAGGCGATAAATGTAGAGAGGTTTGATTCCGAGGCGGTCCCGTGCCAGAACAAGCCGGTTGCTCGACTCGGTCCACAGCGCGACCGCAAACATGCCTCTGAGTCTGGAGAAACAGTCCGTGTCCCATTCCTGGAACGCTACTAGAACTGTTTCCGTATCAGTGCGAGTTCTGAACCGATGACCAAGCCCTTCCAGTTCTCTGCGCAGCTCTGCGTGATTGTAAATCTCGCCATTAAAGGCGATGACGATGTCTCCGTCTTCAGACACGATGGGCTGGTTGCCCGAGGCGAGATCAATGATCTTCAGGCGTGTTGCGCCAAGCGCAGCGAATCTTGACTGGTAGACCCCTTGCTGATCGGGTCCGCGGTGAATCAGCGTGGCGACAGCGTTGTGGATCCGACCGCTCTCTACATCAAGATTCCTCTTAGTAAAACCAGTAATACCGCACAAGGATGTTGTCCTGTAAACACTTGGGAACTGTTTAAAACTTCCTTGGGAACAGTTCCAGAGAATGAAGAATTATCCTGTCTCTGTATTAAGGGGGTATCATACGCTGAATGCCCTTTCCGTGCAACGCACTCCGGCTTACGCCGAAGTTGACGAGCCTCAGCCATGCCGCTAGAATGATTGTTGGGTCTGTTCGTGCCGAAGTCTGTGTCCCCCGGGGCCCCCGGCTCGAAACCTATCCTTAATTTCTAGCGAGACATCAAAATGAATGCAAACGATCTCCGGCCAGGAATGGTCATTAATCATAACGGGGAGCTCTTTTCAATCCACAAGGCTGAGCACCGTACGCCGGGCAACTTGCGCGCCTTTGTGCAGGCCCGGATGCGCAATCTGCGCACAGGGGCGATGTTCGACCACCGGTTCCGCTCAGAAGACACCGTTGAGCGGGCCGTAATCGATGAAGTGGATATGCAATATCTTTACTCGGACGGAGATTCGTTTTACTTCATGAACACCAGCACTTATGAACAAATCCATCTTCCCAAAGAAGTTGTTGGCGATCGCGCGCAGTTTATGATGCCGGAAGTCATCCTGAAGATTGATTTCTACGAAGGACGGCCCATCGATATTTCTCTCCCGGCGACCGTGGACTTGAAAGTTGTTGAGACCGAGCCCGGCATCAAGGGCGCCTCGGCGACCAACGTTACCAAGGCCGCAAAGATGGAGACAGGCCTTGTGATCCAGGTTCCACCGTTTATCGACGAAGGTGAAGTCATCCGAATCGATACCTCCAGCGGTTCCTACCTTGCCCGTTCCAACTGACTTAAGTCCCTGGATTTAGTTCCACATCGGGGCGTCCTTCGGGTCGTGTGTCCAGAAGTGCGCCGATCTGGCGCCGTGCAGTGGCTCGCCGGTAAATCTCTGCCGGTTTTCTTTCCTCAATTCCCCAAGAGTTTTCCCGGATTCGGAGTTATAATAACCTGGAAGGCAAAGAAAAAGCGAATATGCGCTCCGCGGCCCCCACAATCCGGTTCGGCCCCGCCGGCTGGTCATATGAGGACTGGAACGGGATCGTATATCCGGCTCACCGGCCGCACGGCTTTCATGAGGCTGAATACCTGGCCGGTTTCTTCGACACGATTGAAATCAACAGCACGTTTTACCATCCCCCTCGCGCGGAATTTGCTCAGGGTTGGGTACACCGCGTGCAACACAATCCCAACTTCCGGTTCACGGCAAAATTATGGCAGCGGTTTACCCACGAACGAACGGCCAGCCAGCAGGACGAGAGGGTGTTCAAGGAAGGCATCAGGCCGCTTTTCGACGCGGGACTGTTGGGAGCGCTTCTGATGCAGTTCCCGTGGTCTTTCAAGAACAACAAGGAAAACCGTGAATACATCGGTGGGGTCGTAATGCAGTTCATGGAGTTTCCGCTGGTTCTTGAGGTCCGGCACGAGTCGTGGAACAAACCGGAAACCTATCAGATGCTTCACGACCTGGGCGTTGGATTTTGCAATATCGACCAGCCTGTTATCGGGCAATCCATCCGGCCCAGTGAATGCTCAACCTCGCGCATCGGTTACGTTCGTCTTCATGGCCGGAATTACGAGCACTGGTTTACCTCCGATAACCACCCTGAAGAACGTTACGACTATCTCTACAGTTCGAGCGAACTGGAAGGCTGGGCCGAGCGAATCAGGCATGTTGCCGCGGCCACCGAGACAACCTACGTGATCACCAACAACCATTTTCGCGGTAAAGCTGTCGCCAATGCCCTGCAATTGATCAGCATCATTCGGGGGCAACCGGTGGCGGTTCCTCCCTCATTGGTCAACGAATATCCCATATTGGAAACTATTGCCGCGCCTTCCCCTGGCCCTGGCGTCCCCGAGCAGTCAAGCTTTTTGTTCGAGGCAGGCGGAAGCAGCGATTGACAGTTCTCCAGCGCAGTTGCTAGCATAGTAGATTCTGCAGATCATCGGGGATTCCTTCGGGTTGCCAGCTTGCATTCCCCTCCGAAAAGAGGGCATACTAATGCCCGCCGGATTTGCAGAGCCGAGGTCCCCGTCGTCTAGCCCGGCCTAGGACATCGCCCTTTCACGGCGGTAACGCGGGTTCGAATCCCGCCGGGGACGCCATCATTCTTAAGCAGCTATCGCCAGTTACTTCCGCAAGACCGGTTTCTCCGGGGCTCCGACGGGGCTTTCAAGCTCGAAAACTGAATCCAAAAGCCCTACGGCTTCCGCCGTGCTCTCAATGGCCCAGCCCGAAACCCCTGCCCGCCCGCTCGAATGAAGACCGCAAACCAGGCACCCATCGTCGGAGGTTGACACCTCAACTGTGGAGGCATACTATTCGCATGAGAAATGAAGGATCAGGGGGATAGCATGAAGAAACCCGCCATCAATCGTCGTGAATTCGTGGGGGCTCTTGCGGCGTCGGCTGCAGTGTTCCAGCCTGGCGCATTCGCGTCTTCGGAAACTCGGGAAGAGAAAAGGAACTCCGGAATTAAAGTCGGTCTTTATAGCATCACCTATTTGGGGATCTGGTATCGCGGCCAAGGGCTGCCGCTGGAAGACGTCATCAAGCGCGCAAAAAAGTACGGTTATGACGGGGTCGAGTTTGACGGTAAGCGGCCCCACGCCAACCCGCTCGATATGCCCACGACGCGCTGCCGCGAGTTGCGCCGGATCGCGGACGGAGAAGGCATCGAAATCGTCGGCGTCGCTGCCAACAACGATTTCTCAAGCCCCATCCCTGAGCATCGCGAGAGCCAGGTGTGCTACGTGCGGCACCTGATTCAAGTGGCCTCGGATTTGGGCGCCCCGAAAGTGCGCGTGTTCTTCGCCTGGCCGGGCGTGGTCCAACATCCTCAGGTCGCTGAATACGAAACCGCGAAGAGAATCTGGAATTACGCGCATCAAAATATCAAAGAAGAAGAGACCTGGGGGTGGTGCCGCGAGGGCCTCAGGGAGGTATCGCGCTTCGCTTCTGAAGCCGGGGTCACGCTGGCGCTGCAAAACCATGCGCCGGTCTACAAGGACACCCAGGACGTTCTGCGCATGGTTAAGGAAGTGAATTCGCCCGCCCTCAAGGTGTCGTTTGATCCCTGGGGAGTGCGCGATAAGACTCCCGAGTATATCCGCCAATCCGCCAGAGAAGTTGGCTCGCTGCAAACGATTTGTCACTTTGGAGGTGTGTTCGAACGCGACAGGGATGGAAAAATCAAAGCCAGCGAGCCTCTCTTCCCGGAGTTCGTCGCCGCGATGAAGGAAATCGGTTACAAGGGTTACATGAACTACGAGATGTGCTCGGAGCCGCCCGTCGTGAACGGACAAGTTCCCGGCATCGAACGTGCCGAACACAATGCCGAACTCGCGGCGGAATATATGCGGGCACTGATTAAGCAGGCGTGATCCGCCAGGATTTACATGTCGAGTGGGGTGGCGAATAAAGAAAGGGAAGCAGGAGTTGCCTTCTGCCTCATGCCCTCTCACAAAGCAGGAGCGCCGCACCGGTCGCGGGTGAATGCGTTACGGTTAGAGCCTGGAACGTCCTGCGCACCGTAGAGGCCTGGATGGGTCCTGGATGGTCGCCGACCGCTTACAGATTGTGACCGAATCACGGGCCACTCGGAGACTATCCTCTAATTCTGGTTGGAGCGCCCTCCGGACTCTGCTTTGAAACGCCCTTCTCGGAAAATGAGCATTCCGTGTGGGCGCCCCACTGGGAAGTGCGCGCGAGTCGCTCGCAGGGGGCAGAGGAAGCGGTTACCACTGACCAATAACCGGTGTCTAGACTGGTTGTCTCGCTTCAGGCCCCACACCCATATCACGGGACTCCGACGGGACTTAGCCACGCAAATTAGGGCCGATTCAAGCATGTTTGCCAAGCCTTTAGAATTGAGCTAAGTCGTTTCAAACCGCCTAGAACCAATTCAGGCAGGTATTGTTGCCTTGCCCCTTTACGGCGGTAACGCGGGTTCGAATCCCGCCGGGGACGCCATCATTTCCCAATCATTTACAGTTAAAGTCCGCGGCAGTTTCTTCCCTGTTGTGACGTTCAGGTGAACTAGAACGA
>JAJXZM010000346.1 GCA_021780055.1 Acidobacteriota bacterium | reverse complement strand
CGTTTCAAGGAAATTATTGCAATGGTTCTGAATATGGAATCCGGCGATGTCGGCGCCAAGCAGGCCATCCAGCAGTTCGCGCTGCCATGGACAGATGCCGAATGCTTCGGCATTCGGCCAGGGAATATGCCAGAAGATTGCGACACGCGCATCCGGCCGCTTCTCTTTCACCATGCGGGGCAGCAATGCGAAGTGGTAATCGTGGATCAGTACCGCAGGTTCCTGCGTTCCTTCCATCTCTTCCAGGACGGCCTTTGCAAACTTCTGGTTAACAGCTTTGTATTGTCGCCAGTCGGCTTCGCGAAACGTGGGACGCGTGTGGGCAATATGGCACAAAGGCCAGAGACCTTCATTGGCAAAGCCGAGATAAAATCCCTGTTCTTCTTCCTTGCTCAACCAGACCCTTCGCAGGGTGTAATGCGGATCATCGGGAGGCACTCGCAGACGGTCCTTGCTATCAACCACTTCTCGATCGGCGTTTCCCGCTCCGCTTGCCACCCAGGTCCCGTCGCAAGCCCTCAAGATCGGCTCAAGCGAAGTTACCAGCCCGCTGGCCGGCACTAGGCACTCGATTCCCCCGTTCTTGTGAACGTGCATGTACGGTTCGCGGTTGGAAACCGCAAAAATCGGCTTGTTTTGAAAATGATTCCGCACATGTACGCGCAGGCGTTCCGCCGTCCAGACGGCCTCGCCCACCTCGCGCAAGCGTGCCTCTTCCTCTGCCGCCGTGCGTGCAACCTCAAGGGTCTTGGCCAGTTGGGTAACTTCACGTGCTATCGGCTGGAATATTTCTTCTGCGGGCAGGGCGGCTGATCGAAGTCCCTTTCCGGTCCTCAGCGCCCGGAGCCACTGGGCCGTTTTTGTGACAGGTTCCATGATGCTGATGCGGATGATCAACAGGCAAATGAAAGCAACGAGGAGAGTTTCAACAAGCAGCCGGAGGAAGGTATCGCGCCAGAGACGGAACGATTGGGCCTCAATGAAGCTGGCGTTGTGGTAAAGCGCCAGCACCCCTTCCACACCCTCATTCCCATGGATAGGGAGGGCATAAACCTCCATGGGCACACCGTTCAGGTTAAAGAACTGGCTGACTCCCTTGTCATTAAGTATTGCAACCCTGACTGCAGAGGGAGCAACATCAAGCTGTGTTTCCAGCGCGCTCGCAACAGCAATCTTGCTGCCGTTAGTGGCATAAACGGCGACCCCGTCAAGGGCTTCCCGGTTTTCGAAACGGTCAAGGAGCTGCTGCAACTGTCCCCAGGACTGACTGCTCAGCAGAGGTTCGACATTGTCAACAAGGCTCTCCGCCAGGATCTCGGCGCGTTTCTCCAAATCGCTTCGCAATGCCCGTTTTTGCGACCGGACCTGAAAATACGCAAAGACGAATGCCACCATCGCAATGCTGATCGAAAGGGATATGATGAGCCTGTGTCTGACGCGCATAATGTAATTTTTACATCGCCCTTCTCAAGAATGATTCACAGAAGGGAACTTTATAGCTAAGAATTGGCGAAAAATAACTTCGCGCAGCTAAGATTTCATTGCGCTGATATGGTTCGTAGTTTCTTATTATAGGGCAAGATTGGAGGTGAATGGTGGATTTTAAGGGCCGAGTGGCTGTTATAACGGGTGGAACCGGTGCGCTGGGGCGCGCCGTTGCACTGGATTTAATTGAAAGCGGTGCAAGGGTTGCCGTCCCCTACCTTGGGCAAAAGGGCTGGGAATCACTCCGGGCGGCGACCGGTGAAGATTCGGCGCGACTGACCGGCGAGCCGGTCGATCTTAGCAATTCGGCGGAAGTTGATCGCTTTGTGGCCAGAGTGATGGACCGTTTCGGGCGCTTGGACTTCCTGGTGTGCGTGGCGGGAGGTTTTGCCGCAGGCAAGAGCTTCGAGAGCGATGACCAGGCCTGGGCACATATGCTTGACCTCAACCTTATGAGCGTTGTCAGGACGTTGCGGACGGTGGTTCCCGTCATGGTTCGCCAGGATTTCGGGCGGATTGTCACTGTGTCAAGCGGGGCCATTCTGAAGGGCGGAGGATCTGGGATTGCACCCTACGCGGTCTCGAAAGGAGCAGTACTCCAACTGACTGAGATCCTTGCGCAGGAGCTTGAGAAGTACGATGTTCGCGCACATTGCATCCTGCCCGGGACCATGGATACTGAGGCGAACCGCAATGCGATGCCGAAATCCGATTTTTCAAAATGGGTCAAGACCGAAGATGTGGCCCAAGTCATCCATTTCCTGCTGAGCGACAAGTCGCGTGCTGTGCGAAACGTCGCAGTGCCTGTACTTGGGTAGTGGCAACAAGGTGGAAGCTGAAAGGCTATGTTCGGAGAAGGTTCCATCCAGAAGGCCGACGCACCGATGAATGCGGAGCGTCGGGGGCAAGGCTGCGCCGGCCGGTCCCATGAAATTTGCTTGACGATCGTCAACCTCTGCATTAGCGTTGCTGCAGTCAAATGGGCTTGCGTTGTGGCCGCGCGTCGCTCATGGGAGAGCCATTTGACGTAGCCTCGACGAAATATCGGGTCGGCACATCATGAAACCAGGAACCTGCAAGGCTTTATTAATCGCTAGCGCAGTTTTTGCACTGGCGGCAACATTCCTTTCCACCGCACCGGCCCGGGCGCAAACGAGCGATCTCCTGCCCTGGATGAACAAGTCACTCTCTGCTGAACGAAGAACCGATTTGTTGCTCCGCGCGATGACGCTCAAGGAGAAGGTTGCCATCGTCCACGGCGTTGACAGAAAAACACATCCGTTCACAGGGTACGTTGGTTATGTTCCGGCGAACCCGCGGCTGCACATCCCCGCACTCAAACTTGCTGATGGTCGTGCTGGAGTTGGCAACGGTGCGACGGGAGTAACCTTGCTGCCGGCCCCGATTGCGGCGGCCTCAAGCTGGGATCCCACCCTTCTGAACGCCTTTGGGAAGGTTTTGGGCGAGGAGCAGTGGGGGAAGGGAACGAACGTTGAATTAGGCCCTACCATCGACGTTGTCCGTGTGCCTGAGTGGGGGCGGACCTTCGAGACCTACGGCGAGGACCCTTATCTAAATGGTCGGATGGCTGCGGCCGAGATCGAGGGCCTCCAGAGCCAGGATCCCATCGCGAACGCGAACATGTATCTGACCATGAACCAGGAAACCGACCGGTTCCATATTGATTCCGTCGTCGATGAGAGGACTTTGCAGGAAATTTACTTGCCGCCCTTCCGCGCTGCGGTTTCAGGCGGCGTCGGCAGTTTCATGTGCGCTTACATCAAGACGAACGGCGTGTACTCGTGCGAGAACCCGCATTTGCTGGATGATCTTCTGAAGACGCAACTCGCTTTTCCCGGCTGGGTAATGAGCGACTGGGGTGGCACTCATTCGACGGCCGCTTCGGCACGTGCTGGTCTGGACCAGGAAATGCCCGGCGACCGATACTACGGCAAGCCGCTTGAAACAGCCGTTACAAACGGCCAGGTGAGCATGGCGACTCTGGACGAGCATGTCAGGCGTATTCTGGTCACGATGTTCCGACACGGCCTTTTTGACAAAGCGGAGCCGGGCAACTGGGAGGCCAGTGTGCGGACGCCTGAGCACGCCGCGTTTTCCCGGAGGGCAGCAGAGCAGGGGACCGTTCTCCTGAAGAACGAAGGCGGCATCCTTCCGCTCTCCCGCGTTTCTTCCATTGCGGTCATCGGAATGGATGGTGGAACCAAGCCTCAGGTTGAAGGAGTGGGCAGTTCCCATGTGGTCACGCCGTATGTGATCAGTCCGCTGGAAGGCATCCGCAAGCGCGCGGGCGCAGGCATCCAGGTTTCTTACTCGGACGGCAGCAACGTTGCCGCCGCTGCCAATGTGGCACGGGCCGCCCAGGTGGCCATCGTGTTTGTGAGCACCGTCGAGGGCGAAGGGCACGACCGGCCTGATCTTGAGCTTCCAGGCAATCAGGACCAGCTTATTTCAGCCGTTGCAGCGGCCAATCCGAAAACCATTGTTGTGTTGAACACAGGCGGTCCGGCCCTGATGCGCTGGGTTGATAGCGTTCGCGGTGTGATTGAAGCGTGGTTTCCGGGTCAGGAAGACGGCAATGCGATTGCTGCCATCTTGTTCGGGGATGTTAATCCGGCGGGGAAACTGCCGCTGACTTTTCCGCGCAAAGCGGACGAGATTCCGACCAGCACGCCGCAGCAATGGCCCGGCGTGAACGGCACGTCCACTTACAGTGAAAAGCTCAATGTTGGTTACCGATGGTACGATGCGACCGGCCACCAACCCCTATTCCCGTTTGGGTTTGGCTTGTCCTACACGACGTTTCGCCTCAGCCACCTTTTGATCACTCCCGCGAGGATGGGTAAGTCACCAGGTCTTATCCATGGAACGGTCGATGTCACGAATACAGGCCATCGTGCCGGGGCGGAGGTGGTCGAGGCCTACGTAAACCAGCCTCCCAGCAATGGAGAGCCTCCGCGGCAATTGTGTGCTTTTGCCAAGGTGTTTTTGAAAGCTGGGGAAACCAGGCACGTGCGCTTTACCATTGCTCCGCGGGCGCTTTCGTATTACGACACGTCGACGCACCACTGGATTACGGCTGCGGGC
>JAJXZM010000447.1 GCA_021780055.1 Acidobacteriota bacterium | reverse complement strand
GGAATGTGCTCGAAGCCCTCGTTTACAATGCTGATCAGGTCCTCGTCGTACACATTCTTCTTGCGGTCCGCCAGGCGAGTAAACAATTCGTAGGCGCGCTCGATTTCCGGTTTGGTCAAGTCGTAGCCCAATTCCTTGTAGCGATTCGCCAGTGCATGGCGGCCCGAGTGCTTCCCAAGCACGATGTGGTTGGTAGGCATGCCCACCGTTTCCGGAGATATGATTTCGTAGGTGATGGCATTCTTCAGGTAGCCGTCCTGATGAATACCCGCTTCGTGCGCAAACGCGTTGCGGCCCACGATGGCCTTGTTCCTCTGGACGAACATCCCGGTCAGGCGGGTCAGCAACTGGCTTGCGGCGTAAAGCTGTTCCGTGTGAATGTCCGTGTAAACCGGTTCAACGTCGCGGCGCACATAAACCGCCATCACAACTTCTTCGAGGGCCGCGTTCCCTGCCCTTTCGCCGATGCCATTGATGGTGCACTCCACCTGGCGCGCTCCTCCGCGAATTCCCGCCAGCGTGTTGGCAACGGCCAGGCCCAGATCATTGTGGGTATGCGTACTCAATATGACTTTTTCAATTCCAGGGACTCCGGCCTTCACGTCGGCGAACATCTTCTCGTATTCAGGTTCCAGGCAGTACCCAACCGTATCAGGGAGGTTCAGCACGGTCGCCCCGGCTTCCACGGCCGAATGGCAGCATTCGATCAGATAGCTGCGGTCGGTTCTGCCCGCGTCCTCGGGAGAGAACTCAACGTCCGGGCAGAGCGAGCTGGCGTGGCCAACAGCCCAGGAAATCATTTTGAGAACTTCTTCCCTGGTCTTGCGAAGCTTATATTGCAGGTGAATGTCAGAGGTTGCAAGAAACGTGTGGATTCGCGGCTTTGCGGCGCCCTTGAGCGCTGCCCACGCGCGGTCGATATCAAGCTGGTTTGCACGGGCCAGCGCGGCGATAGTGGGCCGGCGTATTTCCTCGGCAATCGCTGAAACGGCGTCATAGTCGCCTTGCGATGCGATGGGGAAACCCGCCTCAAGAATGTCCACACCCAGGCGGTCAAGCTGGCGAGCCATCTCCAGCTTTTCTTCGAGATTCATACTGCATCCCGGCGACTGTTCACCGTCACGCAAGGTTGTGTCAAAAATGTAAAGCTTCTCGCTCATTCAGATTCCTCCGCCCCTGGACCTCGGGTGAATCACAAGAGCCGCAAATTGGGCATCCGAAGCGGCCTACAGTTGCAAATATTGTCCAACCGGTCAGCAGATAAAGTCAAATCAATCTTCGGTTCGGGAAGTCAATTGACACAAGCAACTTCAACAACGGAGCCAGCGCAACTCCTACCTCATCACACCATCGCAGAAGATCCGCTCTGCCCGCAACGGCCGCACGCTACATGAACGTCGGGAAACGTCGCAATTGCCTCGTGCGGTTCATAACTGATAGCATAACCGGGTGGGCGCGCTTGGCGTCGCCCCCTTAATTCACGAGCAGGGTCCATTAAGGACAACCGCGCTCGCGAATCTGCCAGGTCGGCATGTGCTTCTTTTACAGGTTTTAGCGTCTGGTTGTCAAATCTCAGTCGCCGTCAAATCTGCGGCCCGGCGCATCCGTTTCCATATCTTTTTCATCTCATAAGGTGCGAGTCCTACGGTAGATCAGGACATGGGTGGGCAATTTCGAAAGTGTTGCCTGTCAGAACCCTGCAAATTCAAGCCGCAGGGCAAGACTGCTCATCCTTCACAGGCAGGCTGGTTGCGAACGCTGAGAGAAAGGGAAATAAAGGGCCGAAATAACAAAACCACCATTCCAGCACAAGTTGATCCAGATGATATTCCGACTCGAAAGACAAGCGCATTCATACTTCAGACCTTTCACCCACATGCTCCGTTGCCTGAAGCATGCCTCGCCCGTCCACAGTGCAAAGCGGGCGGCGGCCCTCTTGATTGCCTTGCTGTGGCTCCCAGGCATTGCTGCCGCCCAGACGTCAACCGGCACGCTTCGCGGAGCTACAACCGCACTCAATCCTCAGGGCCAGTCATTCCCTGTCGGCGGGGTGGCTATCAAGCTGACTGCCAATGCGCCGGGCTTGCCGCCCATGACCGCTTATTCAAATGAGAGTGGGCAATACGAACTGCAGGACATTCCAGCCGGGCCTTACACCCTGGAAGCCACCATTGAAGGCTTCAAGCCGGTCAAGCGGGAGATCACCATCGCTGCCGGCCAGACGCTTACCGAAGATATTCGAATGCAGTTTCTCGAAATCCGGCAGAGGGTCGAAGTGAGGGAAACGGCGCCGGTCGTCTCAACCCAGGGCACCAACCCTGCAACCCAGACGTTGCAAACAAAACAACTCCTTACCATCCCTGTCGTCCAGCAGGAACTCAAGCAGGAGTTGCCGGTCACGCCGGGAGTTGTTCAACTGCAAAGCGGCAAGATTTTCATCAAGGGTGTCCCGGAAAGCCAAAGCATGCTGCTTCTGGATTCTGCGCAGGCGGTCGATCCGGTTACGGGAACCTATTCCATCGACGTGCCGATTGATGCCATCCAGAGCGTGGATGTCTACAAGGCCCCCTTTGGCGCGCAATACGGGGGCTTTGTAGGGGGCATGACCAGTGTCGAACTGAAAGCGCCGCCGAGCCAGTGGTCCCTGACCATGCATGACCTGAATCCGAGCATTCGCGGCAAGGAAGGCGACCTTGTCGGCCTTGCCCGCGCGACGCCGCGCATCAGCTTTGGTTTTCCCGTATTAAAAGACAAGATCAACTTTTCAGAATCTTTCCTCTACGAATTGAGGAAGCCGGATGTTCGCGGCCTGGCCTGGCCCAACGACTCGAAAAAGATTCAGGGCTACAACTCCATTTCGCACTTTCAATTCTTAATATCACAACGGAATGTTGCTTCCCTCACTGTGAATCTGTTTCCCAGGCGGTACCAGTGGGCCGACCTCAACGCTTTGATACCGCGGCCTGCGACGGCAGACATGGGGCAGAAAGGCTATTCCATCGACGGCTCCGACACCTACCAGTTCAGATCGGGCGGCATTTTGCACACACTGTTCAAGTACACCAACATGGACGGTTACGCGCACGGGCACGGCCCGGAAGATATGTTGCTGACGCCCACTGGGATTGGCGGCAACTACTTCAACACATTGTCAAGAAACAGCCATCAGGAGGAGGGACAGTCCATCTTTAGCCTGCCCGCCAAGCATTGGTCCGGCACCCACGAGATACTGATCGGCACCGACGTCATCCATCGCGACTACACCGGCGTCAGCCAGTCACACCCGGTATTGATTCTTCGGAACGACGGTACCGCGGCCGAGCGGACCGACTTCAGTGCAGCTGGAGACCTGAGCGCCAGCGACACAACGGCTGCGGGCTTCGGACAGGACCATTGGATTTTCACGAATCGCCTGGCGGCAACATTCGGTCTGCGTTACTTTGGCACGACTGATGGCAACGCGGCAAACTTCGCTCCGCGCCTCGGCATGGTCTACGCACTGGACCAGAGCGCCAGGACTGTCCTTCGAGGCGGCATCGGGATGTTTTACGATCGCACGCCGCTGCTTGCGTCAAGTTTTGCGGATAACCCCACGCGCATTATTACCCCGCTCGACCTCAGCGGCGCTCCGTTGGGGCCCCCCGTCCCTTATCCCAACCGATGCGCGCGGATTGTGAGCGGAAGTCCGCAGATTCTCCCCGGCTGTTCGGACCTTGGCAGCACGCCTCGCAACCTGACGTGGCGGGTCCAGTTGACCCACCGCTTTTCAAGGAAGCTGACGGCAAAATTCAGCACGCTTTACAGCCACACCACCCGGGTATTTGTCATCAATCCTGTTACCGAGCCGGGTGGCACGGGGACGCTTCTGCTTTCGGACCGCGGAAGTTCGCGCTATCACGAATACGAATTCACTCTGGATTATCAGGCTGGAGAAAACGCCAATTTCAGCGCGTCGTATGTCCGCAGCGACAGCCAGGGTGACTTGAATACCACGGACAATATCTTTGTGCCGCTTGAAGTCCCGGTCATCCGGCCGGACGTTTACGCCAGCCTGCCTTCGGACGTTCCAAATCGGCTGTCGGGGTTTGGCCTCTTCAAGCTGCCGTGGGGATTCACTCTCAGCCCTTCAGTCGATCTCCATTCCGGATTTCCGTATTCCAATGTCGACGTTCTTCAGAATTATGCGGGCGAAGCCAACAGCCAACGCTATCCCATCTTTTTCTCACTCAACTGGCGTGTCTACAGAGACTTTCCCCTGCCGTTTCATCTCCATCGGGGCCATAAGTTCCGTTTTGGCATCTACTCCATCAATACCACCGGGCACCAGAACCCCACGGCCGTTTACAACAACATTACTTCACCCATGTTCGGACAATTTACCGGCCTTGGAAAACGGATCAATGGAATCGTGATTGAGTTTGCGGATTGACGCAGGACCCCGCTTGAGGTCTGCAAACAATTGGGACGCGACCGGCAGGGGAAAATTCAATCCGCACTCAATGAAGGCTCCCTACTGGACGTGCTCGGGGAATGAAAAGACCGGGTCGATATCGACGGGCACATCGTCTATTTTAGCCAGCGCAGATTGCAG
>JAJXZM010000566.1 GCA_021780055.1 Acidobacteriota bacterium | reverse complement strand
TTCTCAACCACTCGTGAATCTTTCTTCTGGACCAGCGGCAGCAGCAGCGCGTGCTCTGCCCAGTTGTCGCTGTCCTGAACATATAATACGGGATCCGCCACGGTAATGCGCACAGCCGCTTTGGGACCTGGCAGTACTACCAATGCCTGTTTTTTCAGCAAGGGTCCGGGCATCACCATAATCAGGGCGATGCGCTTCTTATCAGTTTCCACTTTGGCAGGTTCCTGGATCAGGTGGATCACGCGCGAGCCGTCATAAGCGAAAACGCCAGCATCGCCGGGCAGCCGGACTCCGGGTTTGATCTGGTAGCCCGTGTTGGCCGTGACATCAAATCGCTGATTCTGCAACTCCTCGGCAGCCTTCAGCTGCTTCGTCTGCTCAGTTTTCTTTTCCGTTTCACCACGCTCGGTGGCCGAAAAATCCACCAGCGATTTGGGCATCTCTTCCCAATCGCCACGATCCAGGCTGTAGTAGCGGACGCGGTCACCAATCACCTGATAGCTCCTGACGTTCTGATAGCTGCCGTCATTCAGGTAAAGCTTGATGGACGCCAGCAAAGCAGCCGGCGCCAGCATCAGCACCGCCAACATCACCACTGCTATCACATGAATGGTCCTTGCACGCATCCTGAACCTCATCTGATTAGATGTTAGCGCGTCTCCCCGCGCCGTATCAAACTGAGGCCGCACACAATTCCCAGACCAAGTGGCGCGGGCGTCACTTTCTTATCTTTATGCTGTGTTTGCAAAATGTTTTACCTCATGGCCAGCTTTTCGACCTTGGGGCTCACGCGTATATTCATGGCAAAGGCCGCACGTGCAAGGGCCGGACGCCAGCCTCTGCCGATGCGCCAAAACAGTCTTTACATCCATTTAACAAGCCAAGCGCAACCCACTCCCAGGCAGCACCGTCTTAGGCATTCGGAAGGAGCAGTACTAAAAGGTACTGCGTCCCCTGGAACAAGGATGGGCGTCAAAGACCCAGGCGTGACGGACACGCCAGGTTCAGACCCGCCGTGATTGGGCCTGCAAGCCAACCAACGCACACCGCAACCAATGGGCGGTGCTCATGAGCGGAAAGAGTTTGTGGAGGTTCAAGATGATCAGCGATTTAATCGGAAAATCGAACCGGCTTTTTTGGGCAATTGTAGCCTCGATTTGTTTTTCGGCAGCGGTTTTCGCGCAGGCGGGGAACGGCAGCCTGAGCGGCCAGGTTACGGACCCGTCCGGTGCGGCCATTCCAGCCGCAACGGTCACTCTGACGGGGCCGGATCACTCGACAAGGACGGTCCAGACCGATGAGCAGGGACGCTATTCCTTCAAGGACCTTGCCCCGGGCGCGTATTCGGTAACCATAGGCACGCAGGGGTTTGCCACCTTCACCAAGGCCGGCATTCAGGCAGTCAGCGGGCGTCCCCAGGTGGTGAATGCTCAACTAGCCTTAACTATGGAGAAACAGCAGGTTACGGTGGAAAGCGAGGGCCAACAACTGAGTGTCAGCCCTGAAAACAACGTTGGTGCAGTCGTACTGAAGGGTGAGGCATTAAAATCCCTTTCCGACGACCCTGACGAATTACAGACCGAACTTCAACAGCTTGCGGGTCCGGCGGCAGGCCCGAACGGAGGGCAAATCTACATTGACGGCTTCTCCGGAGGCCAACTGCCGCCCAAAGACGCCATTCTGGAAGTCCGCGTAAACCAGAACCCCTTTTCGGCAGAATATGAACGGTTGGGCTACGGCCGGATTGACGTCACCACCAAGCCAGGCTTCCAGAAGTATCATGGCAGCGTCTTCACTGTCGGCAACGACTCCGCCTTCAACTCCAGAAATCCCTTTGTGACGGACCAGCCGGGTTATCACTCCCAGATGTACGCGGGCGATTTCGGCGGGCCAATCGGCAAAAAGGCTTCGTTCTTCTTCGACATGTTTCACCGAAGCACGGACGACACTTCCATCGTGAACGCCATTGTTCCGTCTACGAACTTTAGCCCCACCGGAACTCCTTTGGTGGAAGCCATTCCCAGTCCCTCGTCAAGAACCAACATCAGCCCGCGCGTGGATTTGCAACTGAGCAATAACAACGTGATGTCCATTCGCTATCAGCGTTGGTCAAACGACAACACCAATGCGGGCATCGGGCAGTTCCAACTTCCGTCGAATGGGTACAACTCTTCGGGGGCGGAAGACATGGTCCAGGTCAGCGACACACAAGTAATCAGCACCCGCACCGTCACCCAGACCCGCTTTCAGTATCGCCACTCCGACAGCACCACAACTCCGCTTGGCACAGACCCGACCTTGAATGTCATCGGCGCCTTCACCGGGGGCGGGAGCAGCCAGGGTACATACTTCAACACTGGCAACCAGTATGAATTCCAGAGCCAGACCTCGATGACCTTCGGCAAACACGCGCTGACTTATGGCGGCCGCGTCCGCGATATCGACGAAGCCGTCAACACAACCAGCGGCTACAACGGAGCTTTCACTTTTACGGGGATTAGCACTTATTCACTTTATGAGCAAGGCCTCGCGCAAGGCCTGACGGATCCTCAAATCATCGCCACGGGCGGGGGTGCAAGCCAGTTTGTCATCACTGCCGGGAACCCGGTCGCCAAAGTGAACCGAATCGACTTTGCACTTTACGGCGAGGATACCTGGCGCGTGCGTCCCAATATTTCCCTGACGGCGGGCTTACGCTTCGAGGGCCAGAACCACATCAGCGACCACTTTGATATCGCGCCACGCTTAGGGTTCGCATGGGGCATCGGCGGGGGCGGGAACGCTCCCAAGACCGTGCTGCGGGCAGGCGCGGGAATCTTCTACGACCGGTTTGAAGTGAACAATATCCTTCAGGCAGAACAATTGAACGGTGTCAACCAGCAACAATACATCATCAATTCGCCAGAGTTCTTACCAGGGAATATTCCACCCCTGAACACCCTGGCGGGTTCTGCCACATTTCCCACTATTTACCAGATTGCGCCGAATTATCAGACCCCTTATGTCATCGAGGGTGCGGTCGGGCTGGAACGGCAGGTGACGAAGAATATCAAAACCTCCGTTACATATGTCACCACGCATGGAATCCATCAGCTCCTTACACGCAACATCAACGCGCCGTTGCCCGGGACCTACAACCCGGACGATCCATCCAGCGGCGTCCGCCCATTCGGAGACGTAGGCAACATTTACCAGTATGAGTCCGCCGGACTCTACAATGAGAACCAGTTGATCGCCAACTTCAACATTCGCGCGAGCTCAGCCGTTTCGCTCTTCGGTTATTACACGCTGAGCTACGCCAACACCAACGCCGCAGGCGGCAGCTTCCCCATGAACCAGTATGATCTCTCCCAAAGTTACGGGACGGCTGCATGGGCAACCCGGAACCGTTTTTTCGTGGGCGGGTCCGTCGGCTTGCCCTATGGGTTCAGCTTCAGTCCCTTCATGGTGATGACCTCCGGCCATCCGTACAACATTACCCTCGGGGAGGATTTGAACGGAGATTCCATCTTCAACGATCGGCCGGCTCTTGCCACAACTCTCTGCGCAACCTGCGTACGAACTCCGTTGGGAATTTACAACATTAATCCGGCTTCCGGCGACCAGCTTGCGCCTGTCAATTATCTCTTTGGCCCCAGCCAGTTCTCCATGAATGCGCGCCTTTCCAAGACATTCGGATTTGGCAAAGAGGTTGCAGGTGGGGGCGGGTTCAACGGCCGTGGTCCCGGTCGCGGAGGACTCGGCGGCCGTGGGCTTAGCAGCAGCGGGGGAGGGCCTCGCTTTGGAGGCTCCAGCGACCGTCGTTATCAGATTGAACTGGGAGTGATGGCGCATAACCTCTTCAACAGGGTGAACCTGGGAACGCCCGTGGGCAACATCACGTCGCCATTATTTGGCCAGTCCAACTCGCTCGCGGGAGGGTTCTTTAACAACCAGTCAGCCAATCGCACGATCGACCTGTTCCTGCGGTTCAGCTTCTAACAGGCAGATTCTTGGCTAACCAAGCCGACGGTCATCTAAGTTTCTGGTTGACCGTCGGCTTCCTGGAATGCAGGCGGGGCAGCGCACGGCCTGGCTGGGGCCAATTCCAGCAGGGCTGCAAGTCAACGTTGCTCGGCAGTCCCATCAACCAATCCAAAAGCAAGGGCACTACCCGGCGTGTTTGCCGCGGAAAAAGTTAGTGGGAGGAAAGCACCACTGTTCCTGCCAAAGATCGGGCGAAGCTCCAGCCCGGGTCCGGGTTTCAGTTGACGCTTTTCGGGTTTTCGCTTAAATTACATTTTCAAAAACAGCGCATAGGGCAGTCAGTTAAAGAAGCGCTGCGGGCGAATTCTCGTGCCCGGAAATAATCCCTGTCCTTTTTTCTAACGCGAGGGTTCGTGCGCCTTCCATCCTTCCATA
The DNA here is from genome assembly GCA_021780055.1 of Acidobacteriota bacterium. The sequence goes on along the minus strand of JAJXZM010000566.1, from coordinate 206 downwards.
AGCTGTTTCTTCTTATCGTCCTGTTTCTGAGCATTCCTGTGCTGGCACTCACTCCCGTTGCCGCCCGGCACGGGATGGTGGTCTCCAGCGACCCGCTGGCCACGCAAGCGGGCGTTGAAATCCTCCAGGCGGGTGGCAACGCCGTGGACGCGGCTGTGGCCGTAGGTTTTGCGCTGGCGGTCACCTATCCCTTTGCCGGGAACATC
>JAJXZM010000228.1 GCA_021780055.1 Acidobacteriota bacterium | reverse complement strand
GGAAGGCCTCCGTGATGCGGTTGGGAGCGACAAGGAAAGTTATTGCCTGGCCTGTTATACGGCCAGCTATCCCACGGCCATCCAGGAGCCGCTGATCGCCTTGCGAAACCGGGACTAACGTTTATGAAACCTTCCGAGAACCTACAAACTGAGGAACCGCAGCGGGATTCCACCGAGCAGGCATCTCCTCCTCCTGAGCGCAATTCCCGGCATGATGGACTCTGGGAAACAGTTCGGTCGCTGCTGATCGTGCTGATCGGGGTATTCTGCATCCGGACATTCGTGGCAGAAGCAACCGTGATTCCGACGGGTTCGATGGAAAACACCATCCTGATCGGCGATCACGTTTTCCTGAACAAATTGCTTTACGGACCTCAACTGCCCTACACCGATGTGCGCTTCCCGCGCATTGCGCCTATTCACCGTGGAGACATCGTGGCGTTTCATTATCCGGTGAATCCTTCACAAATGTTTGTGAAGCGGGTGATTGGCGTCGGCGGCGACACGATCCGAGTAGTTGATAAGAAGGTTTACGTTGACGGCAAGGAACTCGTTGAGCCTTATGCCCGCTTCATGTCCTCTGCCATCATCCCTCTTCGCGACAATTTCCCGCCGCCGGTGCGGGAGATCAGTGAGTTGCCGGCAGCCTGGGGTCTGGATCCCAACTGGGCCCGCGAAATGCCTCATTTCATCCATAATGACAGCCTGCTGGTTCCCAAGGGGTATCTGTTCGTGATGGGCGACAACCGGGACGATTCGCTGGATAGCCGCTTCTGGGGCTTTGTGCCGGTGCAGAACGTTGTGGGAGAGCCGTTGTTCGTTTACTGGTCATACAACGCCCCGTCAAGAGAATGGCTGGACGACAGCCTGCGGGACCGTCTGAAATTCGACGCATCCATCTTCTGGAACTTTTTTGCCAGAACGCGCTGGTCCAGAATGGGCAAGGTCTTTTGACGCGTTCCGTCCTTCTGAATATCTTTTTGTGATTCCGCCAGAGGAGTCCTCGACAACTTATGCGTTACCGCGATGCGGGCGTCGACATCAGTGCGGCGAGCCGCGCCAAATCACAGATAAAAGAGCTGGTCAGCGGAACCTTCAATCCTCGTGTCCTCAGAGGTTTTGGCGCATTTGGCGGCTTCTATTCGCTCAAGGGACTTCCATCGGACGCCGTGCTTGTTTCCAGCATGGACGGCGTGGGCACCAAGCTTAAGATCGCCTTCGCCGTCAACCGCCACGAAAGTGTTGCCGCGGACCTGGTGTTCCACTCCGTCAACGACATCTCCGTCCATGGCGCGCGGCCGCTCTTTTTCCTGGATTATCTTGCTACGGGGAAAATCCGCTCCAAAGTTATCGCCGACATTGTCCGTGGTCTTGCCAATGCCTGCCGCCAGGTGGGTTGCGCTCTCATCGGAGGAGAGACGGCCCAGATGCCCGGCTTCTACGCGGAGAATGAATACGATCTGGCAGGCTGCATCATCGGATGGGTGCGGCAGCGGGAAATTCTGGATGGAAGCCGCATTCGCCCCGGCGACGTAATTCTGGGGCTGCCTTCACTTGGCCTGCACACCAACGGTTATTCCCTGGCCCGCAAGGTATTGATTGACCAGGCCGGAATCGGGCTGTCGGAATACGTACCGGAGCTTGGCCGCAGGCTCCACGAGGAATTGCTGGCCCCGCATCGCTGCTACGCGCCGCTACTCCAACCTTTGCACCAGAAGGGCTGGCTCACAGGGCTGGTTCACATTACAGGCGGTGGCATCACAGACAACACCCCGCGAATTCTTCCCGCGCAGTGCCAGGCGGAAATCCATCTGGGATCGTGGCCGGTTCTGCCTGTCTTCAATATGATTGCCGGACTCGGCAAGGTCCGCCAGGCGGAGATGCTGCGCACTTTCAACATGGGCCTGGGCATGCTGATGATCGTACCCCAAAAGAATGTAGAAAACGTTACCCGCGCACTGAAAAGGAAGAAAGAGAAGTTCTGGGTGGTTGGGAGGATCGTTCGCGGGAAGCCCGAGGTAAAATATCTCGCCGGCCCTCCAGACCGCGTTTAGCCTGCTGCTAATCAGCGTTCTAGGACCGTGGTCATTGTGGTCCCGCAGAAAACGTGAGGGGTCGCGTTCAGAACTTCCTTGCTACGGTGGTTAGGGTTCCATGAAGAACATCGGCATTTTGCTTTCAGGACGAGGGTCGAATTTCGAGGCGATCGCCCGTAACGTGGCCGCCGGAAAAATCCAGACAAAAATCGCACTGGTCGTCAGCAATCGCGAGCAGGCGCCGGGCCTTGAGACCGCTCGCAAAATGGGGCTGCGGACACTTTTTATTCCCTCAAAGGGCAAAGAACGCGAGGTCTATGACCAGGAGGTCGTCGCTGCCCTCAAAGAGGCGCAGGTGGATCTGGTGTGCCTGGCAGGCTTTATGCGCATACTCAGCCCGGTGTTTGTGCGGGCATTTCCGGGGCGCATCCTGAACATTCATCCGGCGCTTCTTCCCGCGTTTCCCGGCCTTGACGCGCAGAAACAGGCGCTCGATTACGGCGTCAAGTTCACCGGCTGCACCGTCCACATTGTGGACGAAGGCATGGATACCGGGCCCATCGTCCGGCAGGCCGTTGTGCCGGTCCTCGACGATGACACCGTGGAAACTCTCTCGGCCCGCATACTGGCAGAGGAACACCGGATCTATTCCGAGGCTGTCTGCCTGATGATCGAGGATAAAATCCGCATCGAGGGGCGGCGCGTGGTATTGAAGAAGTGAAAGTGTACCCTTCTGCAGACGGGCATTTCGAATCTCCAATTTCTGCACACAGAACTTAACGATGACGCTGAACGAACAACTCGCTTATCTCACCAAAGGCGCGGAAGAAACCATCCGGCCGGAGGACCTTTACACCAAGCTCGAACGAGCCGCGAAAACAGGTACGCCTCTGCGCGTCAAGGCGGGGTTTGACCCTACGGCTCCGGACATTCACCTGGGTCACACCGTCCTGATTCGCAAGCTGAAACACTTCCAGGACCTCGGGCATACGGTGATCTTTCTGATCGGGGACTTTACAGGCCTGATCGGCGACCCGTCGGGGCGCAACGTCACGCGGCCGCCCATGACGCCGGAAGAGATTGCGGCCAACGCCGAAACCTATAAGAAACAGGTCTTTAAAATCCTGGACCCGGGAAAGACCGTGGTGGAGTTCAACAACCGTTGGCTGGGCAATTTGAACAGTCAGGAATGGATGACCCTGCTCTCAAAATACACTGTGGCCCGCCTGCTTGAACGCGATGACTTCAGCAAGCGGTTCAAGGAGGGGCGTCCGATAACCCTGCTGGAGCTTGTCTATCCTCTGGCCATGGCTTACGATTCGGTCGCGCTCAAAGCCGATGTGGAACTGGGGGGAACGGACCAGAAGTTTAACCTGCTTGCGGGCCGGGCGATCCAGCAGGAGTACGGCCAGGAGCCCCAGGTCATCATGATGATGCCCATCCTGGAAGGGCTCGACGGCGTGCAGAAGATGTCTAAGTCGCTGGGGAACTACGTTGGCATCAATGAGCCGCCCCAGGAAATGTTCGGCAAGCTGATGTCCATTTCTGACGAGCTGATGTGGCGCTACTACGAACTGCTTACAGACTTGCCGCCTGCGGAAATTGCCGGGCTGAAGAAATCCGTCAGCGATGGATCCACACACCCGCTGGAAATGAAGAAAAGCCTCGCTCACCGGATCGTCTCGGATTTCCACGGTGCGCCCGCGGCTGAACAGGCACAGAAAGACTGGGAGACTCAGTTCCAGGCGAAGGCCCTTCCGTCGGAAATTCCCGTGTACCGCTGTAAATTTGACTCTCCGGTCAAACTGTTCCGCCTGCTCGTTACGCTTGAACTGGCTGAGTCGAACTCGATTGCCCAGCGCAAAATCAAGGAAGGCGCGGTTTACATGGCCTTGGGGAACGACGACCCTCCTGACTGGCAACGCCTGGTGGACCCCACCTGGGAATTTGATGCGCGGAAAAATCCGGTTGCCGTTTTTCGTGTCGGGCGCAAGCTGGCGAGGGTTAGCTCAAGTTCGTAACAGCGCGGCGCCCTTTTCCCGTTCTGGTATTACCCGAGAGTTTCCTGAAGCGTCCGCGAACGGAAAGGCAATGGAGCTTCCAATCCAGTTGTCCGGGCGCGGCTGAACTTGTCCAGGACACCTCGCCTTTTGCCAGGATTTTCCCGGCCCGAGAGGCAACATTGCTTGCGAATTGTTCCATCAGACCCTTTATTGACCACTTTGCGAGCCGATGGCATGATAAATAAAGGGGGAAAGGGCGGCTATGAAAATCACACGAAACAAGGTTTTATGCGCTGCGGCATTCGCATGCGTTGCCGTGGGCTTGTGGATTTTTGGTTCATCTCTGGTTGCTCACGCGCAGCAGGACCAGGGGCCGGGTCCTACGCCGAACACGGGTGAGACGGTTTATGCGCCTAAGAAATCGGCAAAGCCGCAACTGCAACAGCAGCCGCAAAATATGCCTACCGAGCAGCCCGAAAAGGTTCCGCAGCAACCGGGCCAGCAGGCGCCTCAGGAAAAGCAGCCGGAAAAGATCAATCCCGACAGTGTTTATACTCTTTCCACCACCTCAAAC
>JAJXZM010000454.1 GCA_021780055.1 Acidobacteriota bacterium | reverse complement strand
AATGGCTGCGATGCGCTCAAAGACCGGCTCCGATTCAAAAATCTTCAAGCTGGCGATCCCTGCCGCGCAAGCCAGCGGACTTCCGGTGTAGGAATGGCCGTGGAAGAACGTCCGCATGCGGTCTTCCGAGCGAAAGACCCGGCGAATGGAATCCGTGCAAACCGTGGCGCCAAGCGGCAGGAATCCTCCCGTGATGCCTTTGGAAAGGCACATGATGTCCGGAATAACTTCCGCGTGTTCGCAGGCAAACATGCGGCCGGTGCGCCCAAACCCTGTGAGCACTTCATCGGCGATCAGCAGCACGTTGTGACGAGTGCAAAGTTCGCGGATACGCTGGAGGAATTCCACCGGATGGACAATCATTCCGCCGGCAGCCTGCAACAGCGGCTCAACAATCACCGCCGCGATTTCTTCGTGCTTCTGTTCCAGCAACTGCTCGAGCGGTTCGACGCAATCTATCTTGCAAGCAGACCTTGTTTTGCCCACCGGGCACCGGAAGCAATACGCGGAAGGGACGCGGTGGACGGCGAAGCGCATACTGTCAAACGCCGCAACAAAGGACGAATCTTCGCCCACAGACATTGCGCCCGCCGTGTCGCCGTGATAAGCGTGCTCGAGCGCCACAAACTTTCCCTTGTTGCGATTGCCCTGGTTCCACCAGAATTGCACGGCCATCTTCAGCGCCACTTCGACGGCGGTGGATCCATCATCAGAAAAGAAGATGTGTTCCAGCGGCGCGGGCAGGACCTTGCGCAGCCTCGCTGCAAGTTCCTCGGCGGGAGCGTGCGTGAAGCCGGCAAAGATCACCTGCTCGAGTCTGCGGGCCTGGTCCGCGATGGCGCCGGCGATCAGCGGATGCGCGTGCCCGTGCAGGTTGACCCACCAGGAAGAAATCGCATCAATCAGGCGGCGGCCGTCAGCCGTGTAAAGATAGACGCCTTCGGCACGTTCCACAAAGACGGGCGCCGGCTCCAACGCCTCCTGCGTGAAAGGATGCCAGATTGAAAGCGGGATATTGGACATCTAGTCGAACTTGCCTTTGTCAAATTCGCGGTTGAAAACTTCCAGCAGAGTAGCGCGGTTAATCACCTCCAGCAGCGGCACGCGGCCGATGATCGGCGCGCCGCCGTACCGCTCAATAGCGCGCTCGTTGTCCGCGTTGGGCGTTCCCACCGTCACAACACCTTTCACTGCCAGCCCCGCTCCCTGAATCGCGCGCAGCGTCAGCACCGTGTGGTTGATGGTCCCGAGCGCGCTTCGTGACACCACCACCACGGGCAGGTCGAGCCGCCGCATCAGGTCCAGCATAAACTCGCTCTGGTTCACAGGCACCAACACACCTCCTGCTCCTTCTACAATCAGCGGCCCCGGCAGCTTGCCACCCGGGCGGCGAATCGCGCCGAGATCAATGGTGGCTCCGGCCCACTCAGCGGCAAGGTGCGGAGAAACCGGCGGATCAAAGACGTAACATTCCGGCAACGTCCTTTCCGCCGGCAGTTCGGCCAGTTCCTTCACCGTGCGCCGGTCACTGTCCTCGCTGGCGCCGGTCTGGATGGGCTTCCAGTAAACGCCCTCCAGCGCCGCGCACAACATCGCCGAGACCAGCGTCTTGCCAACGCCCGTGTCCGTTCCAGTTACAAAGAGATCCATGCTCATGACGTTTGCCTAATATAACCCGATAGCAGCTACGTGGCACCCAATTTGTCAAAGAGGCCAAGGTCGCACCTGAAGCACTGGCATCCGGTTGCAGGTGGTGTGAAGCCTGACGGGCGCTAAGTCGCTGCCACGCATCTCGTCAGTTTGCCGATCCCTTGTGCTGCCTCCGGTGGGGCGGTTTAGAGGCTACACCCGGCAAACGGAGACGGGCTGGCGGCTTGGCTTCAGGGCAGGCTGATGGCTGGACGCATTTTCATTGCTTCGGTTACCGGAACCGGCTCCGGTTCGTTTTTTTCGCCATTCTTTATTTTCAACAACATGGCCAGCTTCGTTTTAGGTTCGTTTTCGGTTCGTTTTTTCAACATGTACGTGTTTTCAACAACTTCCCAGCTTCGTTTTCAGGTTCGTTCCGGTTCGTTTTTCAGACATTATCTTTTATTTTCAATAACTTCTCCGGTTCGTTTTTAAAAATAACATCTTTTTTGTCCCATACAATTTTAGTTCCAAAACAACTGGCATGTTTTTTAAACGACTTACGGCGACATTGAAAGTCTGCATAGACTGTTTAACCCTGCCGCAGCGTCGGTCAGGTAACCCTTTCGCCGCACCCCAAAAGGCTACCATGCTAGCCGACCAAAGTCAAGCGAATTCCGCACGAAAGGCCCTTGGAAGCTTAAGGTCCAAGAATACCAGGATCGCGGCGAATCTTGCGAACCAGAAAGTCGTTGATCACGTTGTGTCGCGGGACGAAAGAATGCTTCTTGTTGGCGGGTTCAGGTACTGAGCCACGTAGCCACGGTTAATCAGGTCTTCGATTGACCGTGGGCTTGTCGCATGCCCAAAGACCCACGGTCAGGAATGCACTGAACGTGGCTACCAGCTACCTCTGCTGAGAGATTTGGTCAAATACCGCACCTTGTCCTGCCAACTGAATAAAACGGTCGATTGTTTCGAGTTCTTTTGGGTCAAAATACGCGGATGCGCGATTCCGCAATTTCTTTGTGAGTTCCATCCATTCTTCCTTTGAAAATCGTTCTCCCTCCATCCATCCCTCCTTATATTTTCGCGTGGCAACCAAACCGATCAGTAGCTTTTTTAATCGCCAGAAGCGTTCCGAGGCGGCTTTGTTTCGCCAAGTGGACCAACAATAATTTCTGGCGTTGCCCAAGGCTCCAAGAAAATAGAGTCCCATCCTTTGGGCAGCTTGCGACGCTTCGTCTCTTCGAGGAGATCGATGCGCTTCTCCATCTGAACGAGCATCGGGTGGACCGTTGGCGCTCCGGTACAGATGAGTTCCTCGAGAGATTGACATGCCTCTGCGTCAACAAGCAGCGTGTATTTTTCCGTGATTTTCCTCACTACATCGATGGCATCATCCAAATTCGAGAACGTCGTGTGCACTGCGACCTCGGGAACACTGTGAGCAACCCTTTTGCTGGCAAACCAATTAGCTTTTTCGGCAGCATTTATCACGCCCTTCCGATCCTTGCCCAAAAGTCTCCTAGTAGCCGCGCTCTCCCAACCCGGCGAAAGCGGTCCTCCTTCTCTCAAGATTTCGTCACGTGCCCTCGCTGCGTCTCGTGGATAATGGCGCTGAAGGGACTCCCACAGCGATCCTGGTTCGCGGATAAGCATATCGAGGAGCCTAACGAGATTTACGTCGTCATCCTGATAAGTCTTACTCGCAAGCCGCCTCACTCCGATCGCATTTGTCTGAGCGTAAACAACCCAGGCCCATTCGCTGAAAATGCTCCGAGGCCGACCCTGTAGTCGTGGGTTGAGCCGCACGATTTCCTGATGTGCCCGGAACACGTAGCGGTTGAAGAGTAGTCCAATCATCTCTTCCCGAATCTCCCGGACGAGCCCGGCTGTTAGTTGGATGTCCATTCGTTTATTCTACAGCGGGGAGCCGCGACACTGCTTTTTGCGTCGGGGGTTCTCGGCGGCGAAAAGGCCAGCGACGGGGAGCGCACCTTCGCGGCTACCACTATGGGTGTTGCGCGTCCCGGGCGGACACCAATGCTTTCACCAGCCGGTCCAGGACTTCTTCTGAAATCTTTGTGGTCACGGAGAGGCGCAGCCGCGATTGGCCTTCGGGGACGGTGGGCGGGCGGATGGGGCGGACGGCAAAGCCGGCGCGCTGAAGCGCATCGGCGTAGTGGACAGCGGTATCGTTGCCGCCCAGCAGCACAGGCACAATCTGGGAATCGCTGGTACCGATGTTAAATCCGGCATCGCGCAATCGCGCGCGCAAAAAGTCTGCGAGGTCCAGCAGCACACGGCGTTCCGCATCAGCTCCGGCACCGATTTCAACCGCCTTCGAAATTTGCGCGGCGAAGTAGGGCGGCAGGGCCGTCGAGAAGATAAAGGTCCGCGCCCGGTTCACAAGAAATTGTTTGAGCGTCTCTGAGCCGCAGACAAACGCTCCCGCGGAAGCGAGCGCCTTGCCACAGGTGTGCACCGTTGCCAGCACTCGCGTGTTGCCGCCGGCAGCAGCCACCAGTCCGCGCCCCGCTGGCCCGAAGACTCCCGTTGCGTGGGCCTCATCCACAATCAGTTCCGCGCCAAAGCGTGCAGCCAGCGAAAGCAATTCCGGCACGGGCGCGCGGTCGCCCTCCATGCTGAAGAGGCTTTCGACCACGATGAACTTGCGGCCCAAGGACACGCTATCGCGGCGCAAAGCATCTTCAAGATAATTCAAATCGAGGTGGGGAAAGATCACCTTGCGTGCGGGAGAGAGACGAATGCCGTCAATCAGGCTGGCATGGTTTGATTCGTCAGAAAAAACAACATCGTCAGGCCGCAGAATGGCGCCGAGCAGGCCCAGGTTGGCCGCGTAGCCGGAGCTGAAAAAGAGCGCGGCTTCCGTTCCAATAAAGCGCGCAAAGGCCGCTTCCAGTTCTTCCCACTCGGCCGAGTTGCCGCTGAGCAGGCGCGAACCGGTGGAGGCAACGGGGCTGCCG
>JAJXZM010000578.1 GCA_021780055.1 Acidobacteriota bacterium | reverse complement strand
CATTTCGCCATGCAAGATCGCGCTGCCTTGCTGCACTCGCCGGTTGTGCCTGCGGCCGATAATCCGGCCCTTGTGAACAATCACCGATCCTATGGGGATTCCCCCTTCCTGCCGGCCTTGCCGCGCTTCTTCGATTGCTGCCTCGAGGTATGGATCCATTGTGGGGCTCCTTTCCTGGGACTTTGAGTGATCCGGGCCCGCTGCGGGACTGGCTCGAACACTATGACCTTGCTCACAAATGCTGCACCTTCAGCAGCTTCCATGGCCCCGTAATCCATCAATCTCCAGCCATGGTAAGCAGCGGCCTTGACCACAGGTAACAGGGCGCCATTCCATAAGGAATTGCCATGCTTTTGAATGAAATTCTACGTAACTGACATCACCCCAGTCTGTGATATGGGTCATAGGCATACACATCTGGCCGGTCTAACTTTAGTGGTAGGCGTAACCCTGTCCGAAAAAGGAGGGTAATCCCATGTTTGTGAGAATTCTCCGGATGCAGCTCAAGCCGGATGGCGCCAAGGCCTTTGCGCGGACCATCGACGATGAGGTCGTCCCTGTCCTGAATAAAGTTGCCGGATTCGCTGGTCAAGTTACGATGGTGTCAAACGATGGCAAAGAGGCGGTCGGAATCAGTCTGTGGGACCGCAAGGAAAGTGCCGAAACCTATAGGAAAGAACGATTTGCTGCCGTTCTGAAGGCCCTGGAGAAACATGTCGAGGAAAAGCCAGATCTGCGAACCTATGAGGTGACGAATATAACATTCGAAAAACTTTTGGGTCGAAAAGCAGCTTGACTCTGGGTTGGCGGAATCGGCGACAAACGAGCAGCGAGCCTGGCATGCTGAGCGGACCATTAAAGAACGGAAAAATCAATTGAGTTGCCGCTTCAGCGAGAAGGGAAATCGTTGGCTCCCGTTCAGCATGCCGGCACCTATCGTGTTTTATTTTCGCCATGGGTTCGTGGCGCACGCAGGAACTGCGACTGTTGAATAGGTTTTCGTGAATGCCGCGTCTTCGCAGTCTGCAAATCTGGATCCTTAAATCTGTTTCTTTCCAAGCGCCCCAAGGCTGACGGATTGGACTAAAACAGTGCTCTACCATCTTCATATCCGAATCATTCCTTTTCTAAGTTCCCTCAACCACTTTTGGCAGAAAGATTTCAGGCAAGGACAATCGAAGAGAGAGCCGCCAAGCGTGGAAATTCAGACTTCTCCTTCGTGGACCCCATCTTCAGAATCAAAAACCACGCTCTTCGGATAAGGCAGGAGGCTGCGTGAGAATCTCACTTAGAAACAAGATCTACGGTCTGGCGCTTGTGGCGGCGATTTTGCCGGTCCTGGTGCTGCTCCTGCTTTTGCTGCATTTTCGAAGCAGCGTCTCGCAAGAAGCTGCCCGGGAAATGACGGCTCTGGCAGAGGCGAACGTGGACCAGGCAACCAAGGACGCTTACGGTCTTTGCGAAACAACCAACAACCTGTTGCAGGGTAGAGTGGGCTATAACCTCTCTGTGGCCCGGCGGATTCTAGCCCAGCAAGGGGGCGTTTCAATGGGCACCGAGATGGTGGAATGGCAGGCCGTGAATCAACTAACTCAGAGCACAACCCCGATCACCTTACCCCGGATGTTGATCGGAGGCGTGCCGGCCACCCAGAACCGAAGCTTCAAGGTACCCGCTCCTTTTGTGGACGAAGTCACTCGATTGGTGGGCAGCGCGACCACCATCTTCCAGCGAATGAATGATTCAGGCGACATGTTGCGCGTGGTGACCACCGTAGCGGCAAGCGACGGCGACCGAGGAATCGGTACGTACATCCCCGCCGTAGGGCCTGACGGGACTCCTTCGCCCGTAGTAGCGACTGTCCTGCGCGGGGAGGTATACCGGGGAACAGCCTTTGTTGTGAACGATCGGTATGTGGCTGCGTATGAACCGCTGCGTGACAGGGGAGGGAGAATCATCGGAATGCTCTTTGTGGGAGAAAAAATTTCCGCGGTGGGATCTGTCCGGAGCACTTTGCTGAATACCGTCATCGGCCGCACGGGATACATCGTCGTTATCGGCGCCAAGGGCAATCAGCGTGGCCGGTACATCATTTCCAAAGGGGGCATGCGTGACGGGGAGAATCTTTGGGAACAGCGGGATTCCAACGGGGAATTATTTGTCCGGGAAATGGTTCAGCGCGCGCTGGCGTCGGGTAAAGGGGAATTGTTCCACCGCTCATACGTCTGGCAGAACCCGGGTGAACCGAAACCAAGATTGAAGCACTCGGCATTGATCTATTTTGAGCCTTGGGATTGGCTGATCGTCGCGGGTGCTTATGAAGACGAGTATATGGGCCCCATTGAGGGGGTGAAAGCGTCGGCAACCAATCTCCTGTGGAGTGTCATTCTCGCCGGCTTTATTTCCCTCCTTGCTGTACTCGGCATTGCTTTTGTGATGGGGAAACGCTTGACCAAGCCTATCGAACTGGTGACAAGACTTGCGGGAAAAGTGGCAAAAGGTGATTTGCACAGCGCACGGGAACACTTCCTCACGCTTCCGGCCGCCGCAAACGGGCATGCCCTCCGACGGTTTGATTTCCCGGATGAAAGCGTGGACCTGATGTCATCTTTTAAGGAAATGACAGAAACCCTCGGAGGCCTGATCGGGCAGGTACAGCGTGCCGGCATCCAGGTTACCGCTTCAACAACCGAGATCACGGCATCCGCCAAGCAGTTAGAGCCCACGGTGACCGAGCAGGCGGCCGCAACCCGAGAGGTATCGGCCACAAGCTCGCAAATTTCAGCAACCTCACGGGATCTGCTACGGACAATGTCCGGTGCGGGTGAGGCCGCGCTCGATGCTGCCGCACAGGCCGCAAGCGGGCAATCCAAGCTGAATGGGATGGAAACTGCAATGCGGGGACTCGTCAAAGCGACGGGATCGATCTCCTCACGGTTAGGTATCATCAGTGACAGGGCCAGCAAGATATCAACGGTCGTCACTACCATTAACAAGATTTCCGACCAGACCGCCCTGCTCTCTCTCAACGCTGCAATCGAGGCCGAGAAAGCAGGGGAGTTTGGTAGGGGGTTCTCCGTGGTGGCCCGTGAGATCAGCCGCCTGGCTGACCAGACGGCCGTTGCCACGCAAGATATTGATTCGGTCGTGAAGGAAATGCAGTCGTCCGTCTCCAGCGGCGTGATGGAGATGGACAAGTTCTCAGAGGAAGTTCGCCAGCGCGTCGCGGAAGTCAATGGCATTGCCGCGGCTTTGGGCCAAATGATTGAAAAAGTGCAGGCGCTCGGGCCCGAATTTGAAACAGCGAAGCAGGGCATGCAGGGCCAGACTCAAGCCGCTGAACAGATCAATGAGGCAATGAAGCAATTGGCGCAGACCGCCGACCTGACGAAGTCTCTGCTGGGCGAGTTCCAGAAGATCACCGCCCAACTGAACAGCGCTGTGCAAGAACTGCAGGGCGGAGTGTCCCGATTCCGAACTGCCACCTAGGAAGGGGGAACGAGTGGAGCGCATTAACCTGTGGCTGGCACGCTTCAAGATCTCCCACAAACTGATCCTCAGCGGTGTGTTCTTTGCACTGCCAATCGCTGTCCTCTTGTATTACGTGACCAGCGAATACAATCGAGGAATCCGTACTAGTGAGAGAGAGCTTGCGGGGACGACAGCCCTGGAGGTGTGTCCAGGGTTGCTCCGCGACCTTCGAGCACTCGAGACACAGGAGATTCTGGCGGGGGGAAGCAGTCTGCCTAGGCAGCTTGACGGCATGGAGGTCCGCGAACGCGTCAACAATGCTGTCGGAATCCTGCAGCGTGCCCGAGGCACAGCGACAAAAGAGCTGGTGACACAACTGAGCAGCCTCTGGAGGCAACTCCAGGAGCGTGGTCAGGCGATGCCGGCCCGGGACAAGATAGCGGTCTACCACCAGATGGTGGAAACAGCCTCGCACCTGGTTCCCGTGATTCTAGACGACTCTTCCCTGATTCTGGATTCTGAACTGCACACTTACTACCTCATGAATGTTACCGGTCCCCTGCTCCTGCAGGCACAGGCTGCCGTGGCCGAAGCAGGAGCGGTAGCTGTAAAAGCGAAGTCAGAAGGCCGCTCACTCGACCAGCGCGACCTTGCGCAACTTCATGCCCAGAGCGGGGCCCTGCTCAACACCATCATCCCCCGCATGCGATATTCACTGGAGACGGCCATTCGCGAAGACAGACTTCGGTACGGAGAGGGTTCATCTTTCCAGAAGAGCGTTCCAGCTTTGTTTGAGCGATACGTAGAACGAGTATCAGACCTTTCCATGCCCATCAGCCAGTCGGTGAAAGGATCCAATGCCCCCTTGACTCCAGACCGGGTCGCCACCAAAGCTGCGGCCGCCGAGGAAGCAGGCGTTAGCCTCGGGTCGAGTTCCGTGAAAGCGTTAAGGGCCCTTCTGATAGGTCGCATCGCTGAAGATAAACGTTCCAGGTCCGTTGCCTGGCTCATGAGTTTGTTCTGCGTTGTGCTGGCGGGAGCGGTGATGGTGTCTGTCACGTTGAACATTACGCGACCGCTTGACTTTGTCGAAGGCCTGACAAGGGACATCGCCAATGGAAGGATGAGCGAAGCATTTAATCGCCATCAACGGGGGGAGTTCAGGAAGT
>JAJXZM010000590.1 GCA_021780055.1 Acidobacteriota bacterium | reverse complement strand
CGCTTGAGGACTCGCTGAAACGGCGTTCGGATCCCTGGAACTTCCTGTTTATTGCCGGCATGTGGTTCCAGGACTTGTTTAACTACGACTTCCGCCGCGCCGAAATGTGCATCATCCCTTACGGAACGCAGCAGGGCGAAATTTCCTTCTGCGCCTACAACACTGGAATCGGATGGCGGAACATCATCGAGAACATGCACAAGAATGCCACTGTTGCCGAGTGGTACAAGACGCACGGCAAGCATGAAATCTATGCTGCAGGCAAGAAGGTCAACCTGTCGGAGTACGAGCACTCGCTGACCATCAACGCGGAAGACGCTGGCCGGGTCCGCGAGCGCGAGCACGACATCCCCATGACTGCGGCCGAGGAAGAACGCGCGCGCCGTAAGGCCGATTGGGAAGCCAAGCAGGCGCGGGCTTACTACGAGGAAATAGTCCTCAAGAAGCCCAAGTCCGAACTGGTGCAGATTGGCTCCGCCGAAAGTGCTAAGGAATCAGAAAAGGTACCTGTGTAGTTTTTTCCGTGGGGAGTTGAGGCACAAAGGCCGCCTGTCGAGATGATGATGGGCGGCCTTTTTGTTTGCGTAACGGGCAGCGGCTGAGGCTTGTTTACCTCGCAATACTGCAGAGACTGCCCGCCGCTGGCGCAGGGCGGTGGTGGTGGTGTCAAACCTTGCTACCCGGGGTGCCTTGCTCCTGTGTTGAAATTGCGGTACGATAATGGGGTTCTCCGAGCCTTCGGGAGCTAAAGAGCAACCAACAATCCATGCCCCAAGGCCGGCAGGGTACGCGGAGAAATCCGAGTGCCTCCCGTATTTGGAAAGGGGAACAGGCCTACGCCGAATACGGGTAGGCATTTTCTTTTGTAGGCTAGAGCTGAAGGCCGGACAGGCCTGCGGGACCGTCCCGGGCAGGCTCCCTGGCCATCAGGGCGGGCGGGTAGATCATGCTCAAGGACAGTTACGGCCGCGACATTCACGACCTCAGAATTTCAGTGACGGACCGCTGTAACTTCCGGTGCGTTTACTGCAAGTCGGCCGACCCGAAAAACTACTTCCCACACGCGGACCTGCTCAGGTGGGATGAGCTCTTGCGCTTGGCGCGCGTCATGGCCGGGCTCGGCATCAGGAAAGTTCGTGTGACCGGTGGTGAGCCGCTGCTGCGGCCCGGCATCATCGATTTCCTTTCGGGCCTGAAGCAAATCAAAGGCATCCAGGATTTGGCGCTGACAACTAACGGCTATCTCCTCGCGCAGATGGCTGGGGACCTGGCAAAGGCAGGCGTCCACCGTGTGAACGTGAGCATGGATTCCTCGGACCCTGAGCGGTTCGCTGCCATCACACGTGCACCGGGGTCTTTTGAAAGCGTGATGCAAGGCGTGGATGCGGCCGTGGAAGCGGGGTTGGGTCCGGTAAAGGTAAATGTTGTGCTGGTCCGCGGATTTAACGAAGGCGAGATTCTCGGATTTGCTGAGCTTGCCCGGACGAAGAACGTGATCGTCCGATTCATCGAATTCATGCCGCTTGATGCCGACCATGCCTGGGACCGCTCGCTGGTGGTGACGGCGCGAGAGATTTTCGAGACGATCCATCCTGTTTACCCGCTCGACGAGGTTCCACGCCGCGAGGCGAGCGAGACGGCACTGCGTTATCGCTTCAGGGACGGCAAGGGCGAGATTGGGATGGTCGCTCCCGTATCGATTCCATTCTGCGGGCAGTGCAGCCGAATCCGTCTGACAGCAGACGGTAAGCTTCGCACGTGCCTGTTTTCGTTGGAGGAATATGATGTGGCGGGGTTGCTTCGCAGCGGTGCGGACGACTCGACAATGGAAGAATACATCCGCCGTGCCGTTGATAAGAAGGAGCGGGGCCACCGGATCAACGAGCCGGATTTTGTTCAGCCGTCGCGGACCATGGTCTACATTGGCGGGTGAACGCAGTGCCCGTCCGCTTTTCATCGTTTCCGGACGATCACTGAAGGCTGCAGAATGTTAGAATAATTTATTGACGGGTCTCACATGGCGACAAGCACTTTAAGTCTATTACCGGAAAATTACGTCGAACTTTCTGAGCAGGAACTGGACGCGCGCATAGCCGAAGCCAAGGCGGCGCTCGGCTCGCGTGTGGTTATCCTGGGGCATCACTACCAACGGGACGAAGTCGTCAAATTTGCCGATTACAGAGGCGATTCCCTCAAACTTTCCCGCCTGGCTGCCAGCCGCAAAGAAGCGGAATTTATTGTGTTTTGCGGCGTACATTTTATGGCGGAAAGCGCGGACATCCTTCGCAACGAGCACCAGGTGGTGATTCTTCCTGACCTGAATGCCGGCTGCTCGATGGCGGATATGGCGAACCTGGAGCAGGTGGAGGTCTGTTGGGATGCCATTGCCAGCAGGGCGGCAGGGAAGGTTGTCCCTGTTACTTACATCAATTCCACTGCGGCCATCAAAGGATTTGTGGGCCGGCAGGGCGGCGCTGTCTGCACGTCATCGAACGCCCGGAAGGTGATGGAGTGGGCGCTCGGGCGCGGCGAGAAGGGTCTTTTTATTCCAGACGAGCACCTCGGTAGAAATACTGCTTATCGCATGGGGATTCCTCTGGATGAGATGGCGGTGTGGAACCCGCATGAAGAAATGGGCGGGTTGTCAGAAGACGAGATCAGGCATGCACGAGTGATCTTGTGGAAGGGGCATTGCTCAGTACACCAGCGTTTCCTGCCGCAGCATGTGGAACGCGCCCGGAAGGATTATCCCGGCATCCAGATAGTTGTTCACCCTGAGTGCCGCTGGGACGTTTGCGAGATGGCAGACGCCGTGGGCTCAACAGAATCTATTATCAAGAAGATCGAGGAAGGGAAGCCGGGAAGCATGTTTGCCGTGGGAACGGAAATCCACCTGGTGAAGCGGCTGGCGCAGGAGCATCCTGACCGGTTCGTAGTTTCTCTGGACGATTGCGGATGCCTCTGCAGCACGATGTATCGTATTTCTCCGCAGCACCTGTGCTGGGTTCTGGAGAGCCTGTTGGCCTGCCAGGTCGTAAATCGGGTCCAGGTTGACGAAGAAACTCGGCACTGGGCGCATCTGGCTCTTGATCGAATGCTGGAAATCGTGTAGGAATGGCGGAGACGGGAGACGCGGGAACAAAACGGGTTTGATTGAGTAAATAGTGGGCGAGTGCGGAGCTAGGAGTTAAGAATCTATCGCTAATTTCCTGGTGACCGTGTTGGAAACGATCGATATGGCAGAGAAGTATTTCAGCCGCCACGAGGCAGAACAGCTTTTGCCGATGATTGCGGAGTTTCTGAAGGTGGCGCAAGAGCACAAGCAGACTGTTGATGCCGCGCAGGTGGAGTTGTCCAAGGCCGCGTCTCGGATCATGGTCCTGGGAGGATCCTGTCCGCCGTACAACGATCTGGTTAAGAAGAAGGCAGAGCGAGACCAGGCTTCTGAAAGGATTGTTGAAACGATCTCCAAGATCCAGGAAGCCGGCTGCCTGGTTAAGGATATTGACGAAGGCCTGATTGATTTTCCCAGTATCATCGAAGGCCAGGAAGCCTTCCTGTGCTGGAAACAGGGTGAGGTCCGGATCGAGTACTGGCACGGGCTGGAAGATGGGTTTGCCGGGCGCAAACGGCTGGACGGGGGTTCTTCTGAGGAACCGCCTTCGGGCCCCTCGCGGGTCCAATAGCCGCTGTTTTACAGCGGGGCGTTTTTATCACGAGAGAAGGGAAGAATATCATGTCGCATCCTTTGCGGAGTGAGTGGGTCAAGCAGCGGACTGGCCCTATTGTGACCCAGATGCATTACGCGCGGCAGGGCGTGGTGACGGAAGAGATGGAATTTGTGGCGAAGCGCGAGAAGCTTTCGCCGGAACTGATCCGCTCGGAAGTCGCGCGCGGCCGCATGATTATTCCTGCCAACATCCGACACGTCGAACTCGAGCCGATGTGCATCGGGATCGCCTCAAAATGCAAGATCAATGCGAACATCGGAAACTCCGCCACGACTTCCAATCTTCAGGAGGAGCTTGAAAAACTCCACGCCGCTGTGCACTTTGGCTCGGACACGGCGATGGACCTTTCCACCGGCGGCGACATTCATGCTATCCGCGAATCCAACCTGCGTCACAGCCCCATTCCTATCGGCACCGTGCCGATCTACGAGGCGCTTTCACGCGTGAAGCAGGTCCGCGATCTGACTCCCGAAATCATGCTGGAAGTCATCGAGGAGCAGGCGGCACAAGGCGTTGATTACATGACCATCCACGCCGGCGTGCTTCGAGAATTCATTCCCCTGACGCGTCACCGCATTACGGGCATCGTCAGCCGCGGCGGCGCCATCATGGCCCAGTGGAGCGCGGAGAACAACAAAGAGAATTTCCTCTATACGCGCTTTGAAGACATCTGCCGGATTTTTCAAAAGTACGACGTTTCTTTTTCGCTGGGGGACGGTCTGCGGCCCGGATGCCTGGCGGACGCCAGCGACGAAGCGCAGTTTGCCGAGCTTAAAGTCCTGGGCGAACTGACAAAGAAAGCCTGGGAGTACGATGTTCAGGTGATGATTGAAGGGCCAGGACACATCCCGCTGGACCAGATCAAGCTTCAGGTCGATAAAGAAATGGATCTTTGCCACGAGGCTCCGTTCTACACGCTCGGACCGCTGGTTACGGATATTGCGCCCGGGTATGACCACATCACGTCCGCAATCGGTGCGGCGATGATTGGCTGGCACGGAGCGTCTATGCTCTGCTACGTGACGCCCAAAGAGCACCTGGGTTTGCCCAATAAGGATGACGTGCGGCAGGGCATCATTGCCTACAAGATTGCGGCCCACGCGGCCGACGTGGCCAGAAAGCGGCCGGGCGCTCGCGACCGCGACGACGCTCTCTCCTACGCACGCTTCCTCTTTGACTGGAACAAGCAGTTCGAACTCTCACTTGACCCGGAGATGGCGCGCTCCATGCACGATGAAACGCTGGGCGACGAGTATTACAAGGATGCCGCGTTCTGCTCG
This sequence comes from Acidobacteriota bacterium, assembly GCA_021780055.1. The sequence continues at coordinate 13,804 of JAJXZM010000590.1, read as the reverse complement.
ATGTGCGGGCCCAAGTTCTGTTCTATGAATACGACCCAGGTGATGGAGAAGCACCTGGGCATGAACCAGAAAGAACGCGAGCAAAAGTTTGTGGAGTTGCTGGCCAAGGTTGGGAAATAGGCCCGAAGAGTCTAGCGCTTTTCAATTTAAAGGGGACTGATGCGTCGGGCCGTGCTCTATCCATTCCGCGAAGCTGCTGTTGTGGCCCCTACCATCCGTGCAGATAGAGCAGCATGACGACGGCGGAAGCCACCAGACAGTAAATTCCAAACCAATACCAGCGTCCCTGTTCGAGCCACCGTGAGAGCCACTTCAAGGCAATCAGCCCGGCAAAGAAGGCGCAGACCATGCCCAGCAGGCTGGGCGCCAGCGCCGAGGCAAGGTTGAGGTGAATCCCGGCCACGGCGTCTGCGTGTACCAGCCGGTGAAGTTCGCGGAGGATGGCCAGCGGCGTGATGGCCACGACGATGGCGAAGCTGAAGGATTCAACCGGCACCCGATCGCCGTCAGCCAGCAGGGCGCCGGAGATGGTCGATCCGGAACGCGAAAATCCGCGGAAGGGGATCGCCACGCCTTGCAGAATTCCCATAACCATCGCCTGCATCCAATTGACCTCGCGATGCCCCGAGGTTGATTGAGCCTCGGGGGTGCGCGCTTCACGCAGGCCGGCCCAGAGAATCAGAATTCCAACGGACGCCAGCGCCGGCGCAATCCAATTGAGCTTGTTAAACAGCGCCTCAATCGCCACATGTTGATTCCCATGGCTCAGGATGTGCTCCACGCCAAGAATCAGCGGCACTGCAACCACCCCGCTCAGGAAGCACGCCACAAACCCTTTGCGTGCAAACGCGTAAAAGGCTTCCCACGACGATAAGAAGGTATCAACCCACTGTTGCCAGAAATAGACGATCACGGCGAACATTGTTCCGGTGTGGAGCATCACCAGCAACAGGGAGTTGGCCGGTGTAGACATGTTTTCATGCAAAAGCTTGGCTGTGACGATCACGTGGGCGGAACTGGATACGGGGAGAAGTTCTGTCAGCCCCTGGATCGCAGCCAGAATCACGACATCAATCCAATGCATGTGCATCCATCCTTTGTTCTGTGTGCCGTGAAGTGGAAATCAGGCCTGTTCACGCGCGAGCGAATTTGAATTATGGAGCTTTCTTGTGGCGTGGACTTCCAATGCGTGCCTGTTCTGGAACCTGTTCCGGCAGGTGAACACCTGTGCTGGCGGCAGATTTCGCCAGATAGTTTGGCACTGGATGGAGGCAAAGTACTCGCGCAGAAACGGCAGGGAAGAGTGCCGCAGGAACTTGCCCTTCTCAAAGCGCAACCCATGAATGTACTGGTACTGAGTGTATACGCTTCTCTCGTGCATGAAGGGTGCGAGAACCTCATGAAGAATGCGTTGACGGTCGTCAGGCATGAAACGTAGTGACAGAGAGGAAACTACGGCGTCGATCCGTTTGTGGCCGAGACGGCGCAATTCGTGACCCAGGTTTTCAGCACGGGCGTTCAACAACACCAGCCGCGGGTCCGAAAACGTCTTCTGCATGTAACTGATAAATTCCGGGTTGATTTCAAATGCCAGGAGTGTTGCCTGCGGCGGGAGGTTTTCCAGAAGCACTCGCGTGATGGCCCCGGTGCCTGCACCGAGTTCAACCACCGTTCTAGCTTCAGTGAGGGAGAGCCCCTGCAACATGGCGCGCGCCAGATGCCGTGAGCTGGGCGCGACCGACGCGACATTCTGAAAATCGGTTGTGGCCGCCAGAAAGAACGTTTTGAAACTTTGAATCCCCTTTACTGCGTCAGTCAGTGAACTCTTGCAGGCTTCAATGTTCTTCATCATGATTTCGATCATATTTGGCTCTTCCCACGATCAGGTTTGGTCAATGTTTCGTCATCAAAGCACCGCTCTTTTTCCCAGGCTGAAACATAATACCATCTGCAACGTTCATATTCACAACCTGTCCCAGGAATTCTTTCCTTCTCCGGCAGCCGGCGGCTGGGTTGGTATTCTGCCGGGAAAGAGGAGCCGTTTCAAGGCAAATATTCATTTTATACTTTATAGGTGCGGCGTTGTGCGGTATCTCCGGGGCAGCATTGTAGCAACCGCTGCACTCAGAGGCGCCATCCATGCAAATTGACAGGCGGGAATAATGGATAATTCGGCTGAAATCAAAGTTCGCAATGAATTTGACCAGTGGGCGAAGGCCGGCCGCGGCGAGGAGATGGAAGACCATCATCTTCCCATTACGGAGCCGGTGCTGCCGCTGATGGGGCTGAAGACCAACGATCGCGTGCTGGATCTTGGATGCGGCAGCGGGTGGCTATCCCGCCGGATAGCGCGGCTTGTCCCCCAGGGCAGTGTAATGGGCGTTGATATTGCAAAGGAAATGCTCCATCGTGCTCGTGCCGCGAGCAGCGGACATGTCAACCTCAACTTCACGGAGGGCGCCGCCGATAGAATTCCTTGTGATGACCGGTCCTTCGACAAAATCATTTCTGTCGAGTCGGCATATTACTGGCCGGACCCTGCGGCCAGTGTTCGGGAGATGTTCCGGGTCCTTGATGCAGGCGGAAGCGCGTGGATTCTCATCAACTTTTATCTTGAGAACCCGCACTCGCACCAGTGGGGCCCGATTCTTGGCGTCCCAACGCGCCTGCTTTCAACCGAAGAATGGATGCGGCTTTATCGCGACGCGGGATTTGTAGATGTCGGGCACAGGCAGATACCTGACCCGACCCCTGTTCCGGATCAGTACTCCGGACGCTGGTTCCGGGATGCCGAACAGATGAGGAATTTTCACCAGGTGGGCGCTCTACTGGTGCATGGAACCAGGCCTTGAGTTTGGTTACGCGTGTACAAAAAGCATTGTGGCCAGGGTTCAGCGCGCAAGTCCAACTTCATGCCCACTGTATGTTGAGTCTGCTGGGCGGAGTCCCGAGTTGTTTGATGAATTGAGCGAATGGATCGCAAAGCATCGCCTGCTGGCCGGAGCGGTCCTGGCCGCCGTAAGTTTTGTTGTTTTTTCGGGTTCGCTAGCCAACGGTTTTGTTTACGACGACAATCCGCAAATCCTTCAGAACGCTTTTATCCTGAATTCCCAGCTCTGGAAGCAGATCTTTACGGGTTCGGTCTGGTCCTTTCAAGGTGGCAAAACGAATTTCTACCGGCCAATGCAGTTTGCCTGTTACTGGATTCTCTACCGCATTGGCGGGCCCAATCCGGCAGTGTTTCACCTTCTAAACCTGGTGCTTTACGCGCTGATGGCATGGATGGTGTATTGGCTGGGGCGGAAACTGCTCCGGAATAACGTTGTTGCAATTGCCGGCGCGTTACTGTGGGCGTTCCACCCTGTCCACGTTGAAGCTGTCGCCTGGATTTCGGCTCTCCCTGACGTTGCTTTTGCTTTTTTGACGCTGCTTGCGTTCCTATGGTTCCTGCACGCCGAGCAGCATGGATCGAAGCGTGCGCGGTTCCATGCGCTGGCGGCACTCGCTTACTTTGTTGCACTCTTTTTCAAAGAGATGGCTCTCAGTTTTCCGCTTCTATTGCTGGCTTACTGGTTCTTCCTTGGCAAGCCGGAAAGCTGGTGGCAGAGGGCGTTGCGCTGGTTGCCCTATGTGGCGACAACAGTAGCCTATATGGTTGTGCGGTATCAGGCGCTGGGATACATCACGCAAGGCGGGCACATTGAGGAAATCACGCCGCGTGTTGCTGGCGCGGCTTTCGGGCTCCTGGGTCAGGACACCAAAATTCTGGTCTGGCCCGTCCACTTGAACGTCTTCAGAATGTTTTACCTGGGCCCCAGCTTGCGTTCGCCGTGGCCCTGGGTCACTTTGATTTGCATAGGCGGGACGCTATGGCTGCGCAAACGTGAGCCTCTGCCGGCCTTTCTGATTGCCTGGTGGCCGGTAACGATGTTGCCGGTGCTCGACATTCGCCAGCTCAGTTTTCCACTTCTGGCAGACCGTTTCCTCTATTTCCCCTCGATTGGCCCCTGCCTTGCCGTGGCCTATCTGTTGTTTGATTGGCTTCCGCGCACGGTCCCGCGCGTCAGAATTACCTATGCCGGTACTTTTGCACTTGGCCTTGCAACATGTCTCTGCGCTGTCCAGACAGTGCGGGCTGTTCCCCGCTGGCGTGACAACAATTCCCTTATCCATTACTCGCTGAGCCAGTCGCCTGATTCACCCTTATTGCATATGGCGAGAGGCGTTGTGCTTGAATACGAACGTGGCGATTTGAAAGGTGCGCTCAAGGAATACAAAACAGCGCGGCAGCTGAATAGTAAGAGTTCATGGCCATTAAACATGGACCATGATTATTACCTGGCGGTGGGGCGGATCCTGTTGCGAACAGGGAACAAGCAGGAAGCCATTGAAGACTTTAAGAAAGCGCAACGCGCGGCGCCCGACAGTTCGCAGCCGAGCGACGCGCTGGGTGCCGTCTATTTCCCGCAGGGTGATTACGCTACCGCTGCAAAATATTTTGAGCAGTCGGTGAAGGCAAATCCTCAGGACGTCACCGCGCGTTTTTATCTGGGTACCTGCTGGATGAAGCTTGGCAAGTACCGTCAGGCTGCTGCCGAGTTCCACGCTGCGCGCGAGGTGGTCCCGGACTATTGGCAAGCCTACCAGAGTGAGGCCAATGCCCTGGAGGCGATGGGAGAGTCCGCGGCTGCTGAGCATGTTCGAAGCGAAATCAAGAAACAATAAGTTCAGAAGGAAGCCGGCCCCGGACTTCTGGTACAGCCGTCACTTAATTCATGGTGGAAGTTTCTCCTCTGGCGGTATAATGAGGACCGAAAACAGGTGGTCGAGACTGAAACCTGTGTCGTGGGGCTGCCCGGTGAAAGATTGCGTTCGCCGGGATTCGCGAAGTAGGCGGTATCTCCACTGGGAACGGGCCCAAGCGCCTGCAGAATATTCTGAAGACTAATTCGACAATCGAAGCAGACGGAGAATGAGTTTCTGAGCTCGAAAAATGGGGGAGCTATGGCTGAATTTGTGGCAGTGGCTAAGTTGTCTGAACTCGATCCCGGAATTGCGAAGGCCGTGGAGGTCAACGGGAAGTCAATCGCCCTCTACAATGTGAACGGAACGGTTTATGCCACCGATAATTCCTGCCTTCATCAGGGCGGGCCGCTGGGAGAAGGTATGCTGGAGGGTGATGTTGTCACTTGCCCCTGGCACATGTGGCAATACAACGTCCGCACCGGTGAAAATCTGGAAGACAGCCTGCTGAAGCTGGAGACTTATCCCGTCCAGGTCGAAGGCGATGACATCAAGGTAGCCATCTGACCTGCTCCGGGCTGGAGAGTGCGTTTGCCTGCCGCCAGGGCTTTACGTGCCGGCCGAAATCTTGGACGATACAGCTTAACTCCTCTGAGTGGGCCTGACCCGTCAACAGGTTCCTCGCGCGCGTATTCAGCGGGCAAAGACGGGGGAGGTTCGTGCCTGACCTGATCTGCACTGAGAGTTGCAGCGGCAAGATGACAATTGTTGACCTGACGCATACTCTGGATGCGGGCTCACCTTACTGGCCGGAAAAGACGCCGGGAAGTCCTTTCCATACCATTGTCGCGACGACCCACGCGGAAGACGGGAATTTCACCCTTAACCTTGCAATGCCAGAACATTTCGGCACGCACCTCGACGCTCCGCTGCACTTTGTGCCGAACGGTGAGAGCGTTGATCAGATTCCGGTTGAGAAGTTTTTTGCCCCTGCTGTGGTGATTGATGTCAGTTTCGCAGTCGAGCGAGACTCCGACTATCGCGTGACTGTGCAGGACATCGAGCGCTGGATTGATCGGCATGGGGCAATACCCTCTGGTGCGTTGGTATTCTTCCGTACCGGATGGGACGCGCGCTGGCCATCTCAAGAGAAGTATATGAACGCCGATGCCAACGGAGTTCTGCACTTTCCCGGTCTGTCGGTGGAGGCGGCGAGTTTTCTGTTGGACCGCGCGCGGCCTGTGGGAATCGGCATTGACACGGCCAGCGTCGATTACGGCCCGTCCAGGGACTTTCCGGTCCACAACCTTACGCTGCCTGCCGGAATCTACCACCTGGAGAACGTTCCCAACCTTGACCGGTTGCCTGCAACCGGCTTCAGCATTGTCGCTCTGCCGCTCAAGCTGGGCGGCGGATCCGGGGCGCCTGCGCGGGTCCTCGCGCTCATCCCATTCGAATCTGAAATAGGTTAATAAACGGTATGCCTGAACTTCCCGAAGTTGAGACGGTTTCGCGTGGCCTGCGCAAACGCGCGCTGGGCCGGCGTATTGTTGCGGTTGAAGTCCTTCACACGGGCATCATCACCGGGGACCCGGAAGAGTTTATTCGCCAGACGGAAGGAAGGACCATTGCCGCCGTTCAGCGCAAAGGCAAGGTGCTGGCAGTGGAGCTGGACTGCGCAAAACAGCGGGAAACCGCCTATTTGATTCTCCGGCTGGGGATGACGGGACAGGTAACGATCCAGCCACTCGGCGACCCCTTGGAGCCGCACACACATATTCGGATGGTTTTCGAGGGCGGGAACGAGGAGTTACGTTTCCGTGATATCCGCCGGTTTGGCCGATTGCGCTGCTGCACGAGCAAAGAACTCGATACGCTGCTCAAAAGCCTGGGGCCGGACGCGCAGCAGGCGACGGAAGCACAATTCCTGCGCGCAAGGCGCGGGCGCCGCGGAGCGATCAAGAGCTGGCTCCTGAACCAGCAGGGTGTTTCCGGACTGGGGAATATTTATGCAGATGAGGCGCTCTTTGAAGCCGGCATCCATCCGCTTGCCCAGCCGGAACACATTTCGTCCGATTCCGCGCGCCGCCTTTACCGGGCCGTCCAGAAAGTGCTCAAACGTGCAGTTAATCTTCAAGGAACCACTTTTAGCGACTACGTTGATATTGAAGGAAGGCCAGGAAATTATCTTCAGCGATTGCGCGTTTATCAAAAAACCGGCGAGCCGTGCCCACGGTGCCGGACTCCCATCCGGCGCATTGTGATCGCCGGCCGCAGCAGCCACTTCTGCCCGAATTGTCAGCGACGCCCCAGGCGGGTGGCCAAAATGCGAGGCTCGAAAGAGGCCCCACGCTGGCTTTCCTGAACAACCCCCTATGCTCCAGGATTTCAAATCGGAATCCGCGTGGGCCTGCACGATGCCCTGCTTGCTAAAATCCCCTTGTCATTAACACGCTCATCCGTTATCGTAGCCAACTCTGCCGGAGACCTTTGAGGGCGAACATGTTGTTTAAAACATTCAGCGCAGCAACGTACGGAATTGACGCTTATCTGGTTGAGGTGGAAGTAGACATCTCCGCCGGCAAGTCGGACTTTACCACCGTCGGGCTGCCCGATGCTGCTGTCCGCGAAAGCCGTGAGCGCATCAGGGCGGCAATCAAGAATTGCGGCCTCGAATATCCCTTCCAGGCTATTACCGTGAATCTCGCGCCAGCGGACGTCAAAAAGGAAGGCTCGGGTTTTGACCTGCCGATTGCCCTCGGCATTCTGGGTGCCAACAGCGGCGCGTTGCTGAACAATCATTTGAAGAACTACATTTTTCTTGGAGAACTCTCGCTTGACGGTGGAATTCGGCCCGTCAAGGGCGCACTGTCGATTGCCGCCATGGCCAAGCAGAAGGGTGTTCGTACGCTGGTGGTGCCGGTAGAGAATGCTCCGGAGGCGGCTGTGGTGGGCGATGTCCAGGTCTACGGACTGCGGTCGCTGCCGGAAGTGATTGATCTGATCAACGGCGCGCGCGAATTCACGCCGACACGAGTCAACACGGCAGAGATGCTGGACCACGGCAGCAAGTACAACGTGGACTTCCACGACGTCAAAGGCCAGATGCACGCCAAGCGCGCCATTGAAGTGGCTACCGCCGGCGGTCACAACATTCTGATGATCGGGCCGCCGGGGGCTGGCAAGACGATGCTGGCCAAGCGCATCCCGACTATCCTTCCGCCGCTTACTTTCAATGAGGCCATCCAGACCACCAAGATTCACAGCGTGGCCGGCGTGCTTGATCCTGGCATGGGCCTTGTGGGCGTTCGGCCGTTCCGCGCTCCGCACCATACCATTTCCGATGCCGGCCTGATCGGCGGCGGGGCAGTCCCTCGCCCCGGTGAGGTGAGCCTGGCACACAACGGCCTGCTCTTTCTCGATGAACTGCCGGAATTTGCCCGCAACGTGCTGGAAGTGATGCGCCAGCCGCTGGAAGATGGCTCTGTAACGATTTCACGCGCGGCGATGTCGCTCACTTTTCCGTCGCGCTTCATGCTGGCGGCGGCGATGAATCCCTGTCCGTGCGGATTCTTCAACGATCCTTCACGCGACTGTTCCTGCACGCCACCAATGATCCAGCGCTACGTGTCAAAGATCTCCGGGCCACTGCTGGACCGCATCGACATTCACATTGATATGCCGGCGGTGAAGTACAGCGAACTGCGGCAGAGTTCGGGCGGCGAAAGTTCGGAGGTTATACGGGAGCGCGTGATGAAGGCCCGCGACCGCCAGTTGCAGCGATTTGAAGGAGAAAAGATTTACTGCAATGCCCAGATGAGCCCGCGGCAGCTCCGTAAGTACTGCAACATCTCGGCAGAGTGCGATCGGCTGCTTGAAAGCGCCATGACGCGGCTGGGCCTCTCCGCGCGCGCACATGATCGCATTCTCAAAGTCTCCCGCACCATCGCCGACCTCGACAGCGCCGAATCCATCAGCGCCGCCCACATCTCGGAAGCCATCCAGTACCGCTCGCTCGACCGCAATTATTGGGCGTGAGTTGGGTGAGGAAAAGTCAATGGACCAAGTTACGGCTCTTCACACAGCCGCTCGAAGGTATTGCGAATCCGCATTCTCCAAATGGACGGAAACATATTTCAAGCTCCTAGCCCTTGGGAAGGTGGAGGTTTGTAACCCTGAACGACCCGGCTGGACATATTCGGACGAAGCCTACAGGACATTCCCCAGATATAAAATCTCCGAAGCCATTCAGGTCGAAGTCGAAAGAATTATCCCATCATCGGTGGAAACGCTGGAGGAAATCTGTGAGATTCTTTTACGTGCGGCTCAGATTGCAGAGCAAAGGCTTAAAGCTCAGTTAAACAACCTGATTGCCTTAAAGGCTCTGATGGCAGAAGCCAATGACTATCGCGCACATATCCGAGCGTTGATGGACACCGATCTCAGCGCAATAGAACCCCTTCCATACCGCCGTGTCCTGAGCACCGTAGAATCCGAGCACCTTTGGGAATTACTGAGAACTCGTTGGGCCGTCGGGGATGATCATTACTGGTTTCCTCTCAGAAAGGGTGATCCGCCGCCTGACGTTGTGGCGTTTCACGAAGATTTCTTCCAGGAGAGGCACGGGGCAGACCATCTCCGGCAAGCCCTGGCAGAGCACGGTATTGAGAGAGCCTTCCAATTACACGAGTTTGGCCCTCCTGACCCCGATTACGAAATTGAGATTTCTATTCTTGAACCAACCTACTCCAAAAGTGGGGAACAGTATTCCACGTCGGAATCGGTCGACTGGCTTACGTATGCCTCACATGAGTCTTCGATCACTATTGCAGGAGATTGGCTGGTAGAGTATTTTGCAGAGAGATGGCCCGATTGTGGGGCAAGAACATATCAGGGGCCTTATCCCACTCCCGATTTGAGGGGTACATGGGAGACCAAATGAGCAAACATCCTGAAGTCTTTGGCCGCGCAACTCATGCGTCTTGCTTGGTAAACGCTCTGACTGTGGCACATTTCCTGTATAATGAACGCTTGAAACTCACGTTTGTCCCAGGCTGGCAAGCAGCCGGGGAAAATCCTTTAGACACGTTTCAAGCGGAGGCTTCAATGGCTGAACACATGGTAAAATGCGTGAAATTCGGGAAGGAGTTGCCTGGTCTGGATGAGCCTCCCTGGTCAGGGGAACTGGGACAGCGCATTTACGACAATGTGTCGCAGGAAGCCTGGAAGCTCTGGGTGAATTACCTCAGGATGCTGATCAACGAGTACCGCTTGGCTCCCGCCAGCCCGGAATCGCAGGAGATCATTGCCCAGCAGATGGAGAAATTCTTCTTCGGCGAAGGGTCTGAGTTGCCTCCTGGTTACGTCCCGCCGCAGAAGTAGAGTTGATCTGAAAAGCCTGCAGCCTCAGTTGCCGCTACTGGAATTGTTTGGGCACCCGCAGCCTATCCCGGCCGGCGCAGAGAGCATTTGAAAAAGAAATGTTGGGTACAGACCACGGCTGTAGATGAGCTTGAACACGGGTCGAATGATCACCCTTCTGTGCTGCATTCAAAACAACATGTCATTCCTGATGAATGGCACGCCCGGCTTGCCGTGGGCCTGTTTTTCAAGCGCTTGAGGGATAACCGATTGTTCCTGATGGAGGGTTTTTCAGTGTCATGGCTAATCCGTCCAGTGCACCCAAATGCTCCCGGAAATTGGCCATGCTCTGGCCATAACTGATCGCACTTGATTTTTTTCCTTTCTGTCCATAGCATGAAATTTGTCAGCAGTTTGCATCCGCGATTGCTCGGGGGCAGCAAGGGTTGACCGCGGCGCGCTACCGCAGGCTTCAGAAATGCCGGCTTATGCGGACATGAATCTCAAATGGTAACCCGACCCAAGATCTTAGTGGCCACACGGAATTCTTCTGTGAACCTGCCAGTCCAGCGCCAGGCGCAGTGAGTGAGAACAGGATCTCCTCATGTGGGCAAATCTGGACTCGACCATGAAAACTGGCGGTAGCAACAAGAATGCTGTGTAGTCTGCCCGCAGGCGTGCTGGTGTTCAAATAAAACTCAAGGGGTAGAGAACAAGAACATGAATTCTTTTCGAGGTTTGACTCTAACGCTGATCGCAGCCGGGGCTATTGCATTGGCGGCCTCGCCGTCATTTGCCGCCGCAAAGAAGATCAATGGGGCTTACATCTTCACGGAAAAATGCTCGATGTGCCATGGGGCGAACGGCAAAGGCTACGCTGCCATCAAGACTCCTGATTTTACGGATACCAAGTGGCAGGCTGCGCACCCGGACTCGGAATTGCTGAACGCTATCAAGAATGGCGTGAAGGGTACGGCAATGGTGTCTTTTGAGGGGAAACTCAGCCAGCAGGAAATGGCGGCTGTGTTAAAGTACATCCGTTCCCTCGGCACCCCGAAAAAGAAATAGACAGAAGATCGCATGACGGCAGCGCTGCGTGTGGCGACGCTCCGGCATGGCCCATTGCCTGCCCTATGAACCGCTGAGGATTGGAGACTGCATCCGATGTGCCTTGCCGGATTGTCGCGGTGGATCATCAAAGTGAAGGCTCCAACGGGAAAGGCGGACTGTCTTCAACCCGATTTCTTTTCTGCCGATTATTTAAGTGGCGGCAGGGAAATTTTTCAGGTTCCGGGCTGTCCTGCTTGAGCTGTCACGCGACGGAACGGGTCCGACAGATTCGAATTCGGCGAAGGTGTTGCGTGTTGTCCGGGGCCAGGCTTTCCGGTCTGCGGAATAATCCTGTTGGCTCTGGAATTGCAAAGGTCATATCATGAAGACAGCGGGTATCCCCAATGACATTTCCAAATCCACGGATGAGGTTCTGTAATGGGCAGGAAGTATAAGCAGCGCGGCTACATGGACTCTGATTCAGGGGAACGCGAAGCGCGGCCGCAGCAGAAAAAGGCTGAAACGTTTGGCCCGCGGACACCCTTAATGCCGGGGCAGCGTTCGGTGTGGAGGTGCGCATCGTGCGCAACGATTCTGCCGGCCGGTACCGACGATCAGGGCAAGTGCCCGAATTGCCAGACCGAACTGCACAGTTGCCGGCAATGCACGTTTTTTGATACGGGCAGCCGGTTTGAATGTACCCGGCCGATTACGGCGCGGATTCCGAAGAAGGAAGCCCGCAATGAGTGCTCCTTCTTCTCCCCGCGGACAACCATCGAGCGCGAGACCTCGTCATCAAAGCCGCTCGACGCGCGTGCGGCCTTTGAAAACCTCTTCAAGAAGTAACCACTGGGACCTGCCACTTTAAGAAGCCCTGCCGTTCAAACAACCTTTCCGCTTTTGCTGGAGAGTTCATCCAGGCTATCCGAATATCTTCTGGCGCGCCGCCTCAGAGATCGCCACCACAGCAGGGTTCTTTATTTTCCTCTCCACTGAGATCGCATAAAAGCGCAAACGGACAATGCTTGTACGGCCAACGGTTCCAAAACCATACTGGCGCATTTCAGAATCGAGGACGGAGGGGGCCGCAAAGGCGCCATGCCCGGCTTCCGCAAAGGTCCGGAGTAGTGAAAAGTCGTCAAATTCGCCTACTACCTTTGGGCGAACCTGCTCCTGGCTGAACCACTGATCGAGGCTGACTCGCAGGGAACTGTCTTCCGTCGGCAGGAGAAATGGAAAATTATCGAGGGACTGGGGGAAACGCCGTCGCAGTTTTGCCGCGTCTCGTCGCTTGCTATAAAAGGCAACATCGCATTCGCCGAGCAGATGGTTAAACGCCCTGACTTTTACCTGATGGCCAACGGGAGTGTCGGACAGAACCACGTCCAGATCGTTCACGGCGAGTTCGGCTAGCAGGCGGTCGGGCCGGTGCTCGTGGCAGATGATCCGGACTGGCCCCGGGAGTTGCAGCGCCGGGTGAATCAGATGATAGGCGATCCACTTGGGGAGCGGATCGGCCACGCCCACGCGCAGCAGCAGAGGATGGCCCGTGGGACGACCGCGGAGGGTCTCCGTAAGTTCCCTTCCGAGCGAAAAAATCTCCTCGGCGTACCGGAGCGTCACGCTGCCCGCTTCCGTGAGGGCCAGTCGCCGGCCTGAGCGCTCGAAGAGCTTTTCGCCGAGTTGGTCTTCAAGGCGGGAAATTTGCGAACTGATGGTGGGCGGCGACAGCAGCAACTCTTCGGAAGCCTTGGCAATGCTGCCTGCCTTTGCCACCGTCCAGAAGTAGAAGAGGTGATGGTAATTGATCCATTCCATAGGTCTATTATAGATAGGAAAAATCTATGAATCACATCGAAACTTTCTACTTTTCTAATTTTGGCCCGCTTGGTACAAGGGTTTATGGACGGCGCGCTGTGACCCATGGGCAAACTTCAACATGGAGGACATATCTATGCGGCTGACACTTGGGAAAATCGGTTGGGGCGTTGTGGGGACGCTACTCCTGATAACGCCGCTTTGGGCTTCCGGCCCTCGGGCGGAAGCGGGAACTGAAAATGTCACGGCCTACAACTGGGCCTACGCTGAGGAGGCTTCCGAACTCCTCCAGGAAATTCGAGGCCTTTCGGTGCAACTGGCTGAAGATTCCGACTTTCTTGAACACCATGCGAACCGGAACCAGCTGAATTGGAGAAGCCACGCCGAGCGTCTGAACCATATCCGGGGCGACATCAATGCGATGGGCGAGCATCTGCAGCGGCTGCAGGAAATTCACAGCATGATTGCCCCGTGGCAGCAGAAGGCTGTGGGCCGAATCCTGCCAAGGGCGAAAGAGTTGGCGGCCCACACCGAGGCGGCCATTGCCCAGCTGAATGACAACAGGAGCACGACGTGGACTCCCTCCTACGTGGATCCGGTCAGTGCCATGGCAGAACATGCCGAGGCAATCCGGAAGGACGTCAAAATGTTCCTGGAGTACGGCAAAACTTCAGATCAGCTGAAAGGGCTTGAAGGCCAGATTGGACCTGCTGGGGTATAAGACGGTGCCGCGATGGGAACCATGGGGCGCACGCTATGATCATGGAGCAGAAGACGGAAGAACGGTTGCAAATCACTTCAAGAGGAGTGCGGTCACCCTGCTCTGTGAAAA
>JAJXZM010000276.1 GCA_021780055.1 Acidobacteriota bacterium | reverse complement strand
AAGACGAAAAGAAAGTATAACAGTTTTCTCTCCTCCTGGTGGGTGCCATTTAATACCTGCGGCAGAGTTCACGCCGTCCCCATAACAGCTAGGATTCTGGAGTGAGATTTCAAGGGTCTCACGGCTGGGTTCAGTTATGGTGGCTTGCAGGTCCGGAGAGTTGCTTTCGCTGACTTGGCGACCCTGTAACAAGTAAGGTCGATTTTCCCTGCGTTGACGGTAATTTCCGGGCTGTGTTATAAATTGAGGTTTCGGCTGAACTTCATTCAGACCGTGTATCATACTCCTCGGTAGCTCAATGGTAGAGCATTCGGCTGTTAACCGAAGGGTTGCAGGTTCGAGTCCTGCCCGAGGAGCCAATCTTTTCAAGCAGTTAACTCAGAAGTCTTGGGATCACCTGAATTTTGGTTATCATTTTGGTGCACATCTCCCACAAAACCGGCACCGTTTAAAGCCTTGACCGCCTCCACTTGTGCCGCTTGCCCAATATGCCCATAGCGCCGTGACATCCGCACGGTTGTAGACGGACTCCAACCCATAATCGTCGCCACTACGGAAAGTGGTGTGCCAGATTCCAGCATTCGAGTGCAAGCCGTATGGCGAAGATCATGGAAGCGACAGACTACGCCGGACCGCTTCCGGGCAGCTTCCCACGCCTCTTTCCAGTCACCAATGGGGTTTGTAGGGTCAGTTGAATGCACACATGGCTTGAACTTGTTGCCCGCGGCTCCGTACTTCTCAGCAGGGAAGACGTAGTGCTCTGGCTCACGCTTTGGGAATATCTCGGCCCACATGCTCATGACTTGGAATGCCCGCGTATTCATAGGAATGGGCCTGCCTTCCCCATACTCCGTTTTGCTTGCTCCCACCCACACCCGCTTGTTGATGAAGTCAACTTGTTTCCACTTGAGCAAGCGAATTTCCGAGTAGCGCATGGCGGTTGAAAGCGCCAGTACAACCGCAGGGTAGAGGGAGCGTGAGCGGCTTTTATTGCATTCTTCGAGGAGCTTTGTTTCTTGGTCATGTGTGATGGCCTGCCCAGCATCATCACGTGTCGGCAGCATCTTCACATCTAATTGGAGGTTCACCCAGAGCTTGTTACGTCGAAGGATGGCCCGAAGTGTACCAATTTCCAGGTTGACGGTCTTGGGTGATGCCCCATCCTTAATCCGGGACTGCTGATAGCGGCTCACGGTTTGGGCAGTGATGTCGGTAATTAGCATTCGTCCAAATACTGGGTTCAAATGTTTAAGGTTTTGTTGTTCGATCGCCACGCTACGAGGCGCAAGGTGAGGCCGTTTCAGCTCGATCCATTCGAGGCTGGCCTTCTCGAACGTGGGCGGCAGCTTACGCTTGTTGATGCCGTTCCAGGACTCTTCAAGCTGGCGGCGGCGTGCTCGTTCTGCTTCTCGAGCAACGGTCCTACTTCTGCTATGGCTTGACTCGTGAATCATCCGTCCGCCGATGCGGAATCGATACCACCATATGCCGCCCGTGGGTTTTTCTCCGCACTTGCTGCACGTGCCACCTGGCCCCTTCCTGTTGCACGTTCCGCGGACCTTGCAATTCACACGCAGATAAACCATTTCACTACTCTCCCTGGCTCGTTCTCGTTTCCCGGCGCCTCCGAGCATATCTTCCACCTTCGCTTAGCTGATCCCAAGGCTTACGTGGCCGGCCGCCTAGCTTGCCGAACTCTCCGCCGAGCTGTCCCCAGCGTTTCAGTTGTTCTCGCCCGTGCCTTTCAAGCGTTCGATCCCCACCCCTTTTGCCGAGAAGCCGGGCTGCTTCATGAACTTGCTTAACTTGGCTATCCATGCGCCCCATTATCCCCTATCGCTAGGGGATATGTCAACCATGGTGTCTTGTGAAAAGGATTTCATAACTTGTTGAATGGGAAAGCTCGCCAAGGTTAAACCCAAATTGCCGGGTCTCAAAAAAGCGGGTCATTTCTATGCGCTTCTGGAGGGTTTCCTCCACTGGCAGTCTGTCTTCGGAGCACCCCCCGGATTTGGGTCCAAGCCGGCCTGCTCGTGCAGATCTGGATCTGCTCAAGGGTCGTCGACCACGGGCTGTGTCCCTGCGAAGGACGCCATTGGTTCATAGCCCCTGGCAGTCTTCGGCGACCCCAGTGATTCGAGGGGAGTTGGACCCTAAGGGAATAACGAAGGCTGCCAGATGAAATCGGTTGGCAGTCTTGGGGGAATAGCGCGGCCTCATATGTTGGGAATGGCGGTTATAGGTAACTCATCGGCCGGGCCATCGCAGTCTGCCAGCCAAACCTACGCTGAGTGGCTTTTGTCCCTACTGATGTCTCTTCCTTCTCACGGGTTCTTGCCCCTCTTGCAAAAACTTCATAACCTCAGCATCTGGCCGAGAGCTGATTACCCCCCGCACGACCTGCCACGTCTGACACAGCGCCTGTATTCATGGAGTTTGGGTATGTGGCAGTGGGACCTGGATGACCTGTCACGAAGTCCTTTGCAGTATCACCAGGATGACCCTCATGGAGTCCTGTGAGAGCTTGCCGGTCGAGGGGTGAACTGGCACTTCGGGATGAATCACTCTCACTGGTGCCTCCTGGCGGCTCGCCCTGCCTTGTGGCGTGTTTTATGGCATGGACCGCCAAAACCTGCTGGTTCCTGCAGTCGCTGCAGGCCCTCCGCTGCCTGAAATGTCCTCATTTTCACTTGTCCCTTGGTGTCACCTAACGCGGTGTCACTCGCGCCAGCAGAGCTCCTTTTTAGGGCGTGAGGTGCAAAAAGTGATGCAGTTTATGAAAAATGCGCCAGGGCCATCGAGCCCGCATAAATAGAGGCTCAAACGAGAGTTCTGGGCATGTCTTATCGCTGTTTTTAGTTGACATGGCGAACGAACGGAAAACCGCATTTTGGAAGCTGGTGTCAGGTTGATGTGACACCAGCCGACAGTGAACCGCGTCAAGTCCAAAATTGGTCGCACACCCTGCGGCTCTGGGAAGCGTATGGGTAGGTAAAAGCGGGGGTGCCAGCCCTCGACGCTTCCTGCAGATTCCTGCAGGACTTTCGGGGTGCCAAAAGACTTACTCACTGGGTGTGTCGGAGTCTTCGCAAACTCTCACACTTGGTTTCAATCAGGCTCCTGCAGATTCCTGCAGGACTTTCGGGGCGCCAAACACCTACTCTCCGGGTATTTTCCGCCGTGGTTTTAGTAGAGCCCTCAGGGGGAAGACTGCAGTCACTGCAGGGATTTGGCCGAGGAGCCCCACTGCGTTTTCTATTGAGTCCAGATCAACACCTCAGAACTCGCTGTTTTGAACTTTGCATATTGTCGTTCCTGTTCGATCGACCCCGATCATTGGTCCCAATTTCCGCTTCTCTTTGACGGGCGCCGATCCGGCGTGGTACCCGTAATAATCCTTCAAAAGCGGTTGCATGGGCTTATACTCCGTCTTTCAGGGCTCGTTATTTCGAGGCGAGGCCGGTTTAAAGCGTTCACGGACCGCCAAGCGTCTTAATACTAGCTGATGTCCGAATCGGACTCAGCAGATGACAGGGGAAAACATGTTCGAAATCAAACCCAACTTTGCTAAAACCTTAATCATTGTTTTCATCACCGCCCTGGTTGCCGTCGCCCCGCTAAAAGCGCGGCAGTTGGACCCCGCTTTGTACACAGGCATGCAATGGCGGCTGGTAGGTCCATTTCGCGCGGGCCGTGTTTCAGCGGTGGCCGGGGTGATCGGGCAGCCGGGTATTTACTACATTGCGAGTCCCGGTGGTGGCGTCTGGAAAACCACCGACGCGGGGATTGTATGGAAGCCGATCTTTGAACAGGCGCATGTCGCCTCGATCGGTGCACTCGCTGTGGCGCCTTCGAACAGCAACATCATTTACGTCGGCACCGGTGATTTCGGCATCGCCAGCACCGCCTGGGGAGCAGCAAACCTGGGAGACGGGGTGTGGCGCTCGGACGACGGCGGGCGCACATGGCGACATATCGGGCTTACCGATACTGCGCATATCGGGGCGATTCTGGTGGACCCGAGCAATCCTGATGTGGTGCTGGTGGCGGCGCTCGGCAACGCCTATGCGCCCGATCCTCATCGTGGCGTCTATCTCACCCGCGACGGCGGCCGCACCTGGACCAAGACTCTATACAAGGATGACACGACGGGCGCCATTTCACTGGCGTACGATGCCGCCCGCCCCGGGGTGGTGTACGCGTCGCTTTGGCACCATCAGTCCGCGCTGCCGCCTGCTCCAGCCGATAATGATCAGGCCGGCGGGGCCATCTACAAATCCACCGACGGGGGCGAAACCTGGCACGTCATCTCCGGCCACGGCCTTCCCACCTGGCCTATGGGACGCATCGGGCTGGCAGCCGATGGCGGACGCGTCTTCGCAATTGTTGCAAGGGCCCAGGGACACATTGACCACCTTGAAGGCGGGTTGTTTCGCTCCGACGACGGCGGAGCCATCTGGCGGCGCATCACGATCGATCCACGGTTGGAACCCGGCGGGCGCTCCGGCTATTTCGACAATGTCTGGATGGACCCCCAAAACCGCAATGTGGTCTACGTGGTTCACACCGCATTTTATCGATCTGTTGACGGCGGAAAGACGTTCAAGGTTTTAAAAAGTTCGCCGGGCGGCGACGACTATCACAACCT
>JAJXZM010000362.1 GCA_021780055.1 Acidobacteriota bacterium | reverse complement strand
ACCAGCAGCACAACAATCAGGACCCCAAGGATGATTAAGACAATGCGCAGTTTCCGGCCCATGATGACCTCCTGAAAGTAGATCCCGCCGTAGACGTTCCGTAATGGAAGCCATTATCCCACACTCGTTGCCGGTGGATAGCACTATTTGGGGGTTCGTTCAGACGGAGCCGGCATGCATTGTCCCGCTTGCGCCGGCCGCGGCAGCGTGTTAGGATCGGCACTCCAAACTTGATCGCTACAGAATAAAATCCTGCCATTTGCCGCCCCCGCGGCTGCCCGGCGCACACACGCACAAAGCCGGCCCTCCATTTTCTATAAATCACGACGCTCAACAGCCGATAGTAACGCCGGAGGTTTGTCGTGCCCAGAGACAACTGGTTTCGGTGTTTCATCTGCGCCGCCATCGTTTTTTCCGTTGCCGCCCTCGCAGGCCTGGTCCGGACTCCAATGACGATCCGAAGCGGGCCTTACGCAGTGTTCATGCGGCAGCCCGCGTTTTCCGTTCAGACCGTATTCATGCTTGTTGCGGCACTGGTTTTCTGCGTGTTGGCGATATGGCGGCTGATTTCAAAGCCGCAGTGACCGCCCGGCTATTGGCTCATGCGGAGACCTGCGTGCTGAAATATTCCTGTCCCGCATTGATCCGCGTCCAGCGCGAGCCCCGCAAGCCCCGCGATTTCAGGGATCTAAAGGATTTTGCGGATGCCCGGGGTCCGGACCAGCGGGTCAGCAAGCAACCAGGCGACCGCACAGGCGAGTGTTCCGGTTACAACGAATTTGACCAGGGCCGGCGCTGCCCATCCGCGAAGTAAGAGGGAGATGCCCACCAGCACCACGGGATGGATTAAATAGACCGAATAGGACCGGCGATTCAGCCACGCCCAGAAGCCCGAAGCGCGGTTCATGTAACGGCGGAAGAGGAGCAGCCATGCGGCGATCAGGCCCCAGGCGACGAAGGGTTCCCAGAAGGCATAGAAGATGGCGGTCCAACTGAGGCCGCCGGAGAAGTTGGATTTCCCGGGGCCGTCCAAGGTGATAGCCATCGCTATCACCGCCGGCATGGTCAGCCATGCAAACGGGAGGATAAAAATCCAGGGACGCGCATGCTGCCACTTTAGTTGCCGGAGCCAGTCATGCCGCCAGGCGGCGATGCCCACAGCAAACAGGAAGATGTAGCTGGAGAAATATCCGAGCTGCAATCCAATCACGTTGACGCCGGTGGGGACTACCTGGCGGATGGCCAACGCGGCAGCGCCAACTCCCAGGGCGCTCAGGAACCACCAGCCAGTCTTTGGAACTGACCGGGCTGAGGGTGCGGCGGTAATCGATGGGCCGAACCACGCTCGCCAGGCGCAATAGACGAGGCTGAAGATCAGGAGGGCCTGGACAAACCACATCGGGCCGTTGAGGAACAACTTGTGCCGCCAGAACCAGACGAAGGTGGACCAGAACCCCCGGCCCTCAGAGGCATTGACCATCGCAACGGTAAGCGGCCCCAGCACAACGCAGAAAGCCAGCAACGGCAATCCGAGGCGCAGGAAACGGTCGCGCAGGAAACGCGCGTAGGCCTTGCGCTCCAGGGAGCCGGGCGTGAAATAGCCGGCTAACAAAAAGAAAAAGCCCATGAAATAGGCCTGATTGGTGGCGCAGAAAAGCGTGAGAATCATGCTGGAGGGGGAAGTGGAGGGCTTGATCTCATAATAGAACCATCCCCCCAACGCTCCGTACGTGATCGCCGTGTGGTGCAGGATAACCAGTGCGATCATTACACTGCGCAGACGGTCGATGTAGTAGTCTCGCTCAGGCACAGCTCATTATAAATCCATTGTCAACGCCCGTCGGGCGAGAGCAACCAGCCTTTCATTTCTGAATACTGAGCGCGGCACGGGGATTTTGTATGATGGTATTCTGGTCCGCAGGTTTCCTGAATGGCGATGTCCAAGGGGGGAGTCACTTTTGAAGTGGCAGGAGGACGCATGTTGAGACATGAGAAACTCGTGGCCTTCGTGGCCGCTCGTAATCTTGACCGCGCCCGCACATTTTATCGGGACACTCTTGGATTGCGCCTCGTCAGCGAGGACCGTTTTGCGCTGGTCTTCGACGCCGCCGGTACGATGTTGCGCGTGGCAGCCGTTCAGGAAATGACAGCGGCAAAACACACCGTGCTGGGTTGGCAGGTGAAGGACATTGCTTCAACGGTAAAGACACTGCGCGGCGCCGGCATCAGCTTCGAACGCTACGCAGGAATGCAGCAAGACGAGGCTGGTATTTGGAATTCACCCAGCGGCGCGAGAGTGGCCTGGTTCAGGGACCCCGACGGCAACACACTGAGCATCTCGCAATTTTGACCAATGCAAAACTCCGTCACCGAGAGCCGCTATCCAGGGTTATCGTCATTCCATCGTGGGGCGGCCGAAGGCGACGCGTGTCCCAGAATCGACAAGCCCGTTGACATTGATCGGTCCGTTGGCTAGAATACTAATTCTTATGGGCAAGGGAATCCACAACGGCGCTTCGATGTGTTGTTGCACATCTGCGCCGGTGTGTCGTGGATAGCCCTCGATAGATTTTCAATTCAGGTCTAATCCAAACCCACCGTCGGAATCAAAGCTGGCGGTGGTTTTTTTATTTTGGAGCGAATGCAAGATGAAAACGTCGAACCCTCTGTGGAGGGAGCAACTGATTGGAAAGATGCCGGAGACCCTGGCGCGTGAGGTTGACATTTTTGAGGCTGAAATCAGCGTGAAGAAACTGGGCAAGCTCGACGACCGTGTTTTTGCGGAAACGCGATTGCGCCGCGGCGTCTACGGGCAGCGCTACGACAACGGCGAGAGGCACGACGGCAAAAAAGTACAGCAGATGGCCTATCCGCGGCGGGAACTGACCAAGGGCCCCAACACCCTATTTGACGCTCCGGGAATGCAGCGCATCAAGATTCCCGGCGGAGGTCTGAACGCCGCGCAGCTTGAAACTCTGGCCGATCTGGCCGAGGAATATTCCGACGGCATTGCCCACGTCACCACGCGGCAGGATATTCAGCTCCACTACATCCACATTGAAGACACGCCCGCCCTGATGCGGCGCCTGGCGGCCGTCAACATCACGACCCGCGAAGCCTGCGGCAACTCAGTCCGCAACGTAACCACGTGCCCCTACGCCGGTGTCTGCCAGGATGAGGCTTTCGACGTGACGCCTTATTCAAGAGCGCTGGCGCGTTTTCTGCTGGGCCATCCGGACGTTCAGGAATTTGGGCGCAAGTTCAAGCCGGCTTTCAGCGGCTGCAACCAGCACGCCTGCGCTCTGGCCAACATGCACGACCTGGGACTGGTGGGAGTGACGCGGAAGGAGAACGGGGAAGAGAAGCGAGGTTTTGCCATGTATGTGGGAGGCGGGCTGGGTGCTGTCCCTTATCAGGCAAAACTTTTTGACCCCTTCGTCCCGCCAGAAGAGTTGCTGCCGCTGGCGCAAGCGATTGCCCGAGTTTATGCGCGGCTGGGAGAAAAGAAGAACCGCAACCGCGCGCGGATCAAGTTCCTGATTCAGGACCTGGGCATCGAGAAGTTCCGCGGGCTGGTCCTGGAAGAGCGCAAGACCTTGGAGCCGGACCCACGATGGACGGAATACATTCAGGAAGCCTTGCAGGTCGAAGAGAGACCTTTGAAGCCCGCTGAGAAGTTGCAGGGAACCGGGTCAGAAGCCTTCAAGCGCTGGCTGAAGACGAACATTCGCCCGCAGCGCCAGGAAGGTTACGTGGTGGCCACGGTGACGCTGCCGATTGGCGATGCAACCTCGCACCAGTTGCGCGCGCTGGCCGATGTCGCCCGGCGCTTTACCAATGAAAGCATCCGGACAACCGTGGAGCAGAACTTTGTGATTCGCTGGGTGAGCGAAAGTGATCTGCCGGAGCTCTACGCGGCGCTTGAGGCGGTTGGACTGGGCGCGCCGGGAGCGGGAGGCATTGTGGATATCGTTTCCTGCCCTGGAACGGACACCTGCAAGCTGGGCATTTCATCTTCGCGAGGGCTTGCGGCGGAATTGCGCAAGCGACTGGCGGAGAAAAGTTTTCAATTGGACGAAGCCGTGCAGAACCTGCACATCAAAATCAGCGGCTGCTTCAACAGTTGCGGACAGCACCATGTGGCGGACATCGGCTTCTATGGTGTCAGCCGCAAGATGTCGGGCTACGCCGTGCCGCATTTCCAGGTTGTGCTGGGCGGCGAGTGGGAGAACAACGGCGGCACTTATGGCGTGCCGGTTGTGGCCGTGCCGTCGAAAAACATTCCGGAAGTTGTGACCCGCCTGACCGACAGCTACGTTGCCGGGCGGCGGAGCGGCGAAACATTCCAGCAGTTTGTGAAGCGGACAGGGAAAGTGGAGTTGAAGAAACTCCTGGAAGACCTGACGCGCCCGCCGGCCGACCAGCGGGACCGCTCGTTCTTCCGCGACTGGGGAGATCCGCGCGAATATACGCTGGGTGACATGGGGGTTGGCGAATGCGCGGGCGAAGTGGTGTCCACCATTGACTTTGACCTGGCCGCCGCTGAGAGGCAGCTTTTCGAAGCGCAGGTCGCATTCGAGAATGGCGAGGTTGAACAGGCTGGCAAGACGGCATACCAGTCCATGTTGAGGGCCGCGCAGGCATTGGTCAGAACCGAATTCCCTCG
>JAJXZM010000194.1 GCA_021780055.1 Acidobacteriota bacterium | reverse complement strand
TGGGGAATCTCGGGCCGTACTGTCCAAGAGCATCAACGTATGCTGTCTTCAGGTCGGCACTTTTCTCTTCCATATTCTGAAGAAGACTGTCCTGTGCCAATAACCCCGCTTTTTCAGGGTTTACCTTTACCAGGCGGTACAGAGATTCCTGCTGTGCCAGATCGTTCTGAGCCATCGTCAGGTCCTGACTCAAGCCTGCCAGTCGGCGGTCTTCAACGCTCTCACTGCCACTGATATTGACAATGGAGTTCTGCCTCTCGTAGTTCACCAGTGCTTCCTGGGACTTTTCCACCCTCGCTCTCAATTCATTTAACTGTTTGCTCATCCAGTCGGAAGCCCGGCGTGTGGCGTCATACTTGGATCGGAAGTTGTACTCCCTGTAACTGGCGACCAGCGTGTTCGCCACCTCGGCGGCCTGCTGCGGGTCAGTGCTTTCAAAGCTGACCCTGATCATACGGCTGCCCGTTACAAGGTCAACACTGATAGAATCCTTGAACCGCTTGATCAGTCGTGCCCGCTGTGTTGACGACGTTTCTCGCGCTCCATCGAAGTTTCCGGCGGCGGAATTAAAAGCACGTTTACCGTCAATCTTCAACTGCTGGATGGTTTGCCAGGCAAGGTTATCGCTGTTGAGAACGTCCACCTGCGTCTGAAGAAAGGTCGCGTCTGTCGGGACCGTTTCATAGAGGTAGTTGACTGAATGAACATCTGGCGTTTCTGAATCGACTTCGACTTCAGCCGTAGCCCGATAGACCGGCTTCTGTTTGTACGAGTACAGGGCAACCAGGGTCGCAACCAGGAAGGCGGCGATGAGAATAGTCCATCGACGCTTTGAAAGGACCTTCCAATAAGCACGAAAGTACGCATAGGAGTCGGCCCCTTCCAACTGCAAATCCAACACCGGGCAGGAATGTGGTCCCGGCCGCTCAGTAAGTAACGGCTGGAATGCGGAGCGATCTTCTTCTGACATGTCTTCAGTCTGCCGCTTAGGGATGCACCAGCGGTTTACCGTTGCTCCTTAAACTAGTAACGCCCCCAGATGACAACTCCCGTGGCAATTTGAACCGCGGCCTCGGCGCCACGCTGCAGGACCCTCTTCGATATGCTGTCAGGAATGAACAAGATGTCATTTGCCTCAAGGCCAGGGTCGGAAGAGTGCCCCGACAGAATTTTGCTGAGATTAACCGGAATTTGCTCCCGGCCGCTCGGGAACTGTTCGCCGCGCCGGATGATAATAGCCTTCTTCTGCAGAGCGGTAGGCTTCAGTCCCTCACCCAGAGCTACCGCCTGCAAAACTGTCATCTTGTCGCGGCCGTTACTTAAAGGAAATCCACCCGGGCGCTGAACCGCTCCGACCACGTATACTATGCCGGCGCGCTGGACCGTTACTTTGTCCCCGGGAAAAATGGTGACATTGAGGCGCGGGTCACCTGTGCTGGTTAGTTTGTGCAGGTCCACGCGGATAGTACGTCTAGCTTGGTCCGGCCCCTGCGACGCGTCTCCACGCGTTACGATGGCGGTGCTGCCGGCGTCCGGGGCCAGTCCGCCGGCCTGAGATATGACATCCAGCAGCGTTGTGGGACCAAAGATGGAGTAAATCTGCGGGGCATGAACAGCACCCGAGATCGCGACGGCATGAGCCGCTGATGATTTAACACTAACGACGACGCTAGGGCGGCTTACCAGTTGGGCCGAACGCAGTCTGTCCGATATCACTGCTGAAAGCTGGCTGAGAGTCAACCCTTCAGCCCTCACCGGCGCCGCCAACAAGGGAATGGTGATCGCTCCATCCGGGCTCACACGGTAATTGCGGCTGAATTCGGGAGCGTCAACAACCTCCACCTCCAACACGTCATCTGCGTCGATGATGTACTCGTTGCGATCGGCAGAGATGCGCACCCTGGGTTGAAAGTGAGCCGTACACGCGCTGCACTCCTTCTCCGACTGCGCGTCCAGGGCCTGCCCGCGCAGCACGCCACAGGAACACAGCAGCGCCAGTGCGGCAAGAAGGCTGGCTCTTGCCAGCCCTGGTTTGAGTTGACGGCGGGTAATCCGCAAGACCCGCACTATGTTTTCCGTTGAAACCGGCATGAATTTCATTCGTCGGGCAGAACAGACTTTGAACGATGATTACATTGTCCGGACATAACCAGCATGGTCGCTGCCTGGCTTAATGGGCATGCAAGGTTTGTTGGGATTACTGACTCGCTCGACCATTGCGACGTCGATATCGACCGAAGCGGATTGCCCGAGCAGTTCTACGCTGAGAACCAGCCGGCTGAAGTTCTTCTTCCTCAGCAGAATGCCCTCGATCCCCTCCAGAGGTCCAGCATTGACCCTGACTCGATCACCACGCCTGATGAAAGGATGCGGCTCGATCTTGACGTAATGCTCGACAACCTTGAGGATCCCGTCGATTTCGCGTGGAGGAATCGTGGCAGGGAATCCGGCGCTTCTCACAAAATCATGAACGCCTGCAGTGGTCACAATCTCAAGGTGGTGCTTCAACCCTGCCTGGATAAAGACGTAGCAGGTAAACAGGGGAAGAGTGATTACCTTGGTCCTGTCTTTCCATCTGCGCGGCGCAGAATAGAGTGGGAGGAAAACCTTAAACCCCTTGGCCAACAGGTTACGGGCAACAACCTTTTCATGGTGGTGCCGGGTGTAGAGTGCGTACCACCCGTAATCGGGCCCTGGCGACCTGTTTTCAGAATGCAGTAGGTCATTAAGCATAAAGCTCCGCCCTGTAACTTACAGGAAGGTTTCCCCGGTAAGCTGCTGAGTTGAGTTATAAATTGAAGGTAACGAGGAAAATGACTGCGAGCCCGCCGCTTGAATATCCACTTAACTTTCGGTGGCCCTTCCCATTGGCGAAGCTTCCTATGAATCCTCGGCTTTCCGGCGAACACGATCCTGGTCTTCAAGTGGACTGAAAGCCCGTCCGCAAGCGATCTGCAGCAAACCCATAACAACTTCGTTTTCACCAGGATCGTAGTGATGTTACCGTTCCGGCAAGGCAGGGAGACACCCTGAATGAATCTGGAATTGTGGGGCAACAAGCCTTTCAGCAAAATCCAAGCTATTCGCTCGCCAATGGCTTAGACACTGCCATCAGTGATCGGCGACTGTACCCCCTCCCGGCGACAGCACACGATCGGAACAACTAATCACTCCTAAATTAACTCGACATGTCAACTGTGCACTTTGTGAGGCCAGCAAACGTGCCAAGCAGTCTGTTGTATTTTACGAGAGGTAACCTAACGGATGTTACCACCGGAAACAATCCCCCAAAGGGTGAATGTTTCCAAATTTCAGGGTGATTTTCGGGGGAGATTAGGAAACCCAAAAAATCTGCATTCTGCAACATTCACAAACCAGGCACTGGCTCGTTCTTCCAATACTCCGCCCAACACGGAACTCCGAACAGGCCGCCTATTAGTGAAAGAACACACAGTGGTCCTCAAGCCTGTGTGCCCCGCAGGCCGGGTCAGCTACGCTTCGCGGCCAGCCATTTTCTTGGGATTGCTATCCCCTTTGCCCGACATGCGGCGAACAAATTCAAAATATCGAAACATGGCGTCACGCCGGCCTTTGATCTTCAGCTTCCGGTAAATCGATTTCACGTGAGACTTGGCGGTTTCTTCACAAATGTTAAGCCGTGCAGAAATCTCTTTGTTGCGGAAGCCATTGGCCATAAGACCCAGCACTTCCCACTCTCGTGGAGAGAGCTCTTCGGGAACCTCCTTCGCTGGCTCCCGCGTCCCAATAAGTTCATTAAGAACAACCTGCTGCGGCATCCATCGCTCACCCCGGGCCACTGAGTTGAGGGCCTTCTGAAAAACCATTGGGCTTTGCTTTGTTGAAAGGCAGCCCCAGATTCCAAGCTGGAACGCCTGGGCGTAGAAAGCACCATTAAAATCGTCCATAAGGACGACGACTCTGGGAGCAAGATCGAGATGAGTAAGGTCCGGCATAGACTCCAATCCCCGGCCACACACGTCCACGATAAGCATCTCCGCCTGAGAGCGCCTGACTTCATCCAGGCTGTCAAGAAGGTTGTTCCCTTCCATGACAACAAGCGCGACACCCGTGCTTGCAAGGAAAGCCGAAAGAGCCCTCCTGATAAGGACACGTGGGCTTATGATGCCTAACTTCATGGGCGAGCCTCATTCCGGCCTGGGCAGATTACCCAGATGGAAGGGTAAACGCGACGCAGGTCCCACTTCTGCCCAATATCAAGGGAAAAAGATACGGAGGTAGATCGGAGATAAGTACAGCTATTCGCGGTCTCAAAGAGTCCCCCTCCAGGCCCTGTTTATCGCCGCTTAAAGGTGACTGTCAAGTAACGAAGCACAATATATTAGAGACTTGAGGTGCGAGTCAAATGTTTTTTTCATTATTAATACCCCGTTCACCCCAGCCGCACAGGAATGAATGCGGTGAGAGCCGTCAGAGGTGGCATTGCAATACTTCCTTTCCTAACCGTAAGCTAGCAGCAAACTCACTTTCTGAATGCTACAACGGCGGCGCTAGTGTAGTGCGTCGTAGATAGCTTTACTTATGTCATTTCTTCGGTTATCATGCCGTGCATGAGCCGAAGAGCTGCAGCGATTGTTCTTTCTGACCAGGAGCGTGTTACTTTGCAAACTTGGGCCAGGGCGCGAAGCCAGCC
>JAJXZM010000139.1 GCA_021780055.1 Acidobacteriota bacterium | reverse complement strand
CTCTCACCGATTGTCAAGATGGGGGCTATCCTAGGGACAACCGCGGTTATTCTGGTGATGATGCTGGGCCAAACGCGGGTTTTTTATACGATGGCCTTCGACGGCCTGCTGCCTAAGGCTTTTGGTACGGTCCATCCGCGCTTCCGGACCCCTTATAAGAGTACAGCTCTGGTTGGTTTCTTTGTGGCTCTGGGAGGAGGACTTATCCCGCTTCGGGTTGTAGGAGAATTAGTCAGCATTGGAACCCTGCTGGCCTTTGTTATTGTCTGCGGCTCTGTTTGGGCAATGCGCAGGATGCGTCCGGATATCAAACGCCCATTCCGAACGCCGGCGGTATGGTTTGTCGCGCCCGCGGGGATGATTGTTTGCCTGGCACAGATGGTTGGATTGCCTCTTGATACGTGGGTTCGCTTGTTCGTCTGGATGGCCATCGGGTTCTGCATTTATTTCGGATACAGCCGCCGCCACAGTCTTCTTCGCGCGAAAAATGCGCGGTCTTCGGCACCTTCAGTTACGAAGACTGAAAGCTGATTCGGGAGGGCTGCTTTGAACAGAAACACTCCTGCACCGCTCGACGTTTTGTAGCAGCCCTGCCCTGTTACCGGACAGACGAAGATCCTTTTTTGCCTTGCCTGACGTACCCGGGAGGCTGAATGCTTGCCTCAGTTCTTGAGGTTCTTTTTCGGGAATACCGGAACCGGCCTATGGCGCGCTTTACTGCCTGGCTGATGACCTTCGGCGTTGCCTTGTGGGTGGAGGGCCTTTTCTCCGGCGGCGCTCCCGATTTGTTGTGGGCTGTTTTCTTCATCGGGCTGGTGGTTGCTGCCATCTATTATCTCGTCCGTCTGATCGGTGCCTTTAAACATCACATCCTGTGGCATCTTCGCCGCAGACTTATTGTTACCTACATCTTCATTGCAGTCGTTCCCATTGTATTGATCCTGGTTATGGTGGGGCTGGGCGCCGTCATAGGGAACGGCCAGTTTGCCGCCTTCCTGGTGACCCTCAACGTGAATGACCAGGTTGAGAAGATGAAGCAGTTGAACCGCATTGTGGCGCACGAAGCCTACGAAACCTCGGCGAAAACGCCCGACCAGCTCTTGGACCAGTTACAGCATTTCTACGTACAGCAGCTTTCGCAGCATGGGGCGGACTATCCGGGTCTCGAGATAGCCCTCAGGGTGGGCACGCAGGAGCGCGCTTTTTATCTGAACGGCAGGCCCATCTCGCGACTGCCGACCATCCCCGGCTGGTTTAAGACCGAAGAATTCTCAGGTGTTGTTTCGGATGGCGGCAAACTGCTTCTGCGGGCCGCCGACCAGGGCAGTACACCTGTGGGTCCCATCACGATGGTCCTGTCGGAACCGCTCAGCCCGAAGTTGCTGGACCTTCTTGGACAAGGCATCGGGCCGGTCGGCGTGATCGAGGCGGCTATTGGTAGTGGGTTTCCGCCCCAGTCCGTTGCGGAGGAGCTTCCTGTGACAGCCGGGAGCTATCCGCCGGAGAAAGTCATCGCGCGTTCGCAATCTCTTTCTCTTCCGCCGGCAGCAAATTTCCTGGACACAGACGTCTTTGGGACCTCCGCATTGAACGTCATCCGCTGGGGTGGCGCAGATAAGGAATATCTTTCGCAGCCCGTCTTCGTCTACGTGACTTCTCGGCTGTCCGTTCTTACCCGCCATTTATTGGCCACACTCGGGCGGTATTCGCGAGTTTATATTACTCTTTTCATGGTGATAGCAACTGTGTTCCTTGTGATCGAATTGCTATCGTTGATCGGGGGTATTCGGCTTACCCGCACCATTATTGGGACGGTCGATAGATTGTATGAGGCGACGGAACACATCCGGGCAGGCGACCTCTCGCACCGGATTAACATGCCTGCACAAGACCAGCTCAGCTCTCTGGGAGTGGCTTTTGACAATATGACGGCGTCGCTTGAGGGCCTTCTGCGCGAGTCAAAGGAAAAGACTCGACTTGAACACGACCTCCAGATTGCACGCGAAGTCCAGGAGCAATTATTCCCCTCCGGTGCGCCGAAAGTTTCGGGGCTGGAACTTTACGGGATCTGCCGTCCTGCCCGTGGAGTGAGCGGAGATTATTACGATTTCCTTCCCGTTGGCGCCGACAGGGTTGGGATGGTGCTGGGTGATGTGAGTGGCAAGGGAGTCTCCGCTGCGTTGATCATGGCCGCCATTCAGTCCCTGGTTCGAACACGTCTCTATCTGGATTCTTCAGACGGCGGGCCTGATTCTGAACGTTTTTCGCCGGCACGCTACTTCAGCGTGTTGAACAAACAAATGTGTGAGAACACGCCGGAGGAAAAATACGCGACTTGCTTCTATGCCCTTTATGATTCGACCTCGCGCCAGCTGGTTTATACAAATGCCGGTCACCCCGCACCGATGCTTTTTCGGGATGGCGAAATTGTCCGCCTGGATGCTGGTGGAACGCCGTTGGGATTGATTTCGCCGGTCTCCTACCGTGAGGCAAAAATCGATCTTCAGCCTGGAGATACGCTGATCGCCTTCACGGACGGCTTCACAGAAAGTGAAAACAGCTTTGAAGACCAGTTCGGCGAGCGCCGCCTGATTGAGGCTGTTCAACGCGCGCGGGGATATCCGCTGCCTGAACTGGTGAATGAGATCTACAGGAGCGTTGAAGAATGGACAGGTGGTGGTGAGCCCCAGGATGACATGACCTTGATTGTAGCCCGTGCCTCTCCTGTGTAAGGGATTCCCCCGCCATTGTTGATGGAACGAACGTTCAGTAAACTGAGAGTACGGTCGCTCCGATTGTCAACTTCCTGCTGCTGAGGAGGGTGGCCCGGCCCATGTCTGTTGGCAAGGGCAGCCTGTGCTGCATTTATGTCTGGTCTGGAGAGTATCCCGGCCGGTTTCACAGAAGGTCATAAGAAGGAAAAGCAGTGAAAGGTTTACGAACCGCTGGCTTGATCTTTGCGCTTCTTGTCACACTGATTGCCGTTGGGACGGCGGGTTTTCACTTTGTTCAGGGATGGGGCTGGTTCAAGTCTCTCTACACCACGCTCATGACCGTGTCCACTATCGGTGCTGGTCCCGAAAATGAGCTTAGCAGTCGTGGAGAAATTTTCAACGTTGTCCTGATTTTGCTGGGCGTTGTTACTGTGGGCTTCGCAATTGGAACGCTTACAAAGGCAGTGGTAGAATTCGAGTTGGGTTCGTTCTTCGGACGGCGCCGCATGGAAAGAGAGATCTCAACCCTGAGGAACCATTTCATTGTGTGCGGCGTGGGCCGAGTGGGACGGCGTGTGGCAGACGAAATTGCTGCCCGGAAGTATCCTCTTGTCATCATCGAGCGTGACCCTGCGAGAGCAGCCTGGGCACAGGAGCGGGGCTTCCCGGTTATTATCGGAGACGCCGCCAGCGAGGTAGTGCTGCGCAAGGCGCGTATTGAGTCCGCCCGCGCACTGGCGAGCGCCGTTACCTCTGACGCGCAGAACGTTTACATTGTTCTTACCGCGCGGGGCATCGCACCCAATATTCCAATTATTGCCCGTGCCAGCGAGGATGATGCGGAATCAAAACTTCTCAGGGCTGGTGCAACGACGGTGGTGTCTCCTTACAGCTATGCCGGCCAGCGGATCGCTCGAACCCTGACCAGCCCCTATGCTCAACGGTTTATCGACATGGCGCTTTCCTCGCTGAGTGAAACCGATCTGGAGATTGAGGAGGTCCGGGTTGGGGACCCTTCCAGGTTTGTTGGGAAGAGCTTGGAAGAAACCCATATTCGTGAACAGCTTGGCCTAATCCTACTGGCGATTCGCCACCAGGATGGACAATTGGACTTTAATCCCGATCCAACGCGGACAATCAGTGCTGGCGACTATCTGATTGTAATGGGGAGTACGGAAAACCTAAGGCAACTTGAATCTCAGGCGGGCGTTAAAGGATGAAGATCCTCACGGCTGCACAGATGCAGGAGGTCGACCGGGCTACAACCGAGCGCTACGGTATTCCCAGCCTGACGCTGATGGAGAATGCCGGACGCAGTGTGGTGAAGTTTCTGCATCAGCGCTTTTCTCCGCTTGAGGCGCAGGAAATTGTGATTTTGTGCGGCCGTGGCAATAACGGCGGTGACGGTCTGGTTGTGGCTCGGCTGCTTCGCGAACTTGGAATCGAGCCGCGAGTGCTGTTGCTGGCTGATCCTAAGAGTCTGCAAGGTGACGCGGAAGTCAACTATCAGCGGCTTGCCCAAAGCGGACTGCCGGAAACTGTTTTGGACCACGCTTCCTGGCAGGAGGTCAAGAGCAAGCTGGGAAACGCTTCTCTGGTGATTGACGCGATTCTGGGCACCGGACTGTCGAAACCTCTGGCCGGATTTCTTCTTGAAGTGGTCAGGGATATTCCAGCCACGTTTCCCACGGCCAAGGTTGTTGCTGTTGACCTGCCGACCGGGGTTGCCGCCGACAGCGGCGAACTGATCGGTGAATGTGTTCGTGCCGACTCGTCGGTGACCTTCACCGCCCCGAAGGTTGCACACGTTTTCCCGCCTGCTTGCGAGAAGGTGGGCGAATGGATTGTGATGCCCATCGGCACGCCGCCCGAAGCGCTCAACGATAATCCGGAATTCTATCTTAATATTCTTCAGCCGTGCGACTTGGAGTGGCTTGTCCGGCCGCGCGAGCTTGAGGCCCATAAGGGAAGCTTTGGC
>JAJXZM010000076.1 GCA_021780055.1 Acidobacteriota bacterium | reverse complement strand
TAAGAACCGCAGGCCGCAAGGGCCTGCGCTACAGACGCACGGTGACGAAGAAATAACGGTCGGGAAGAAAGGGACGCCGGAGTCGCGACATGGCGCTAGAATACAACGTCTTGAGCGACCATCACCAGCAGAACCGCGGACCTCAAACCCGGAGGTCCTCGCTACTCCCTCCGCGAAAGATCTCTCCAAAACAATTGCACCGATTCGTGCCGCCGCTTGCGTAATTGGCAATGGAGGCCAAATACCAACAGGAGGTTAACGATGAGGTTGCGTGAGAGGTTTGCGACCATGCTGATTCTAATGGCGGCGTGCGTATGTCTTTCCGCCGCCGTTGCCAGGGCCCAGGTGGTTTCAAGAGGCGCGTTTACTTTGCAGCATGAGGCGCAGTGGGGCAAGTATACGTTGCCAAAGGGCGACTACAACTACACAATTCGCGATATGGGTATGAAGGGGGCAGAGTTGGTTGCCATCAGAGCGGCCAGTTCGTCACAGCAATTTCAAATGATGGGGCTCGAGCGCACGCCCGCTGCTTCAATCAAAGGGACCGACAACGCCGTAATAATTACCACTGGTGCGAATGGGAATTCCCTTCGGGGGATCTATCTGGCCGGCAGCAACGTGGAGTATGTCTTCCCCGTTTATGCCAGCAGAGGAACAGTTGTGGCTGAGAATCCAAAGCCGGAGCGGGAGGTTACGCCGCGCCTGCCGATCCGCAAGGCCGCAAAGTGATAGAAGCTGTTCGCAGTGGGTGGCGCAGAGTCTCTGACAAACGAGACTCTGCGCGGCCTGCCCGCTACTGTTTTGGGCCCAGGATGCCCGGGAACCAGTGTACGGCGTTGGCGTGGTACAGCTTTTCGAGGATGGGCTCTGGCAGATCGAGGCCCTGATACTTCTTGCCGAGGTACTCCACCCAGTCGTTCGTTGCCAGGAAGCGCCAGTCGCGGGCGTAATAGTTCTCCCACCGGGTGATGGTTTCCTGAGGGTTCGCGCCGGGCATGAATTCAAGGTCCGTACCGTAAGTCAATCGGTCCTGATACTTTTTGATGAAGGCGATGGCCTGATCGCGCGGCAGCATCATGACGTAGGGCATGCGCGCCGCCATATCCACGGCAAAGTTAGGATAACGGTCCAGGTCACTGCCGAGTTCCGGGAAGTTGGATTCCATGCTGCCCAGGTGGGCGCCCACCACGCGCAGATTGGGATTCTCCTCGACCAGATGGTCGCGGGCCTTCAAAATCGTCTCCTTGGCGACAGGATGGGAGTTGCCGTACATGTACCACTGCGGGTTGTTCTTGTAATACTCATAGTCGGGCGAAGCGGGATCGAGCGGCTTCCAGCACGAGTCAGGGTCAGCCACGTGCGCAACCAGAGTTTTGTGGTGGGCAGTGATGTCTTTGTAGATTGGCTCGAACATCGGATTGTCAGGCATGATGTAGTTTCCATGGGCGTCTTTGAGCTCCATGCCGATGTTCTTCCAGATCTTCACTGCAATCGCGCCCTCGGCAAAGTTCTGGTTCAGTTGCCGAATCGCCGCCTGCGCGAACCCGGGCTTGCGGAAGAGATACGGGTCGAACGTTGTGCAGAAGGCAGCGTGTCCGTGGCTGGCCGCAACGTATTGGCGGAGGTCATGAATCTCGCGCGGCAGGTCCTTTTGGTAGGGGTCTGTATCGTCGTCGACGGCGATGTCGAGCGTGTGAAGGTTGAGCTTTTCAATCATGGCGATGAAGTCTTGATTCGTCACAAAAATATGACTGTGCGTATCAATCGGATCAAGCGCAGTGAAAGACTTGAGTTCCGCCGGAGCAAACGGACCTTTCACCGCGACTGCCGCTGCCGAAGGCGAAGGGGCTGCCTTCTTCGTCTCCTGCTGACTGCAAGCTGTTGCTAAAATTGCTACGAAAATTAAGGCTAAAAATTTCTTCATAGCTGCTTTTCCCCCAGTTAGGTGCGTCCGCGGCCACTCTTCTTCCGGCCGAGGACGTTGTGATGATCCCCAAAATATTACTCCGTCTTTGCCTTGGCTCAACCACCTTTTTGCCTGAGCGCAGTTGGCGGGTGGCAAACCGATGAAGGGTGCCGTGGGCCGCGTTAACTTCAGGCCTGCTGAGTGAGCATCGTGTGGAGGTGCTGGTAGCTGACGCGGGCGGCGGCCATGGAATCGCCCCAGGCGGCGGCCGAGTCCTGCTCGATGGCGAAGTGCTTCATTCCGGCAAGGCCCGCGTACTTGAAAATATTCTTGTAGTCGATGTCGCCTTCGCCCACGGGAACCAGGCGGGCGGCGCGCAACCGGGCGAATTCGTCGGTAGCGGGCGGCAGGCATTTCAGGCAGGCAACGTCCTTGACGTGCCACAGAACGAACCGGCCCGGATGTTTGCGGAACAGTTCAATGGGGTCCTGCCCCGCCACCGTGGCCCAGCCGATATCCATCTGCATGGCCACAAATTCAGGATCGGTTTCCGCCAGCAGGATGTCGTAGGGAGTCTGCTGGGTTCCCTCGCAAGGCTGGAACTCCATGGTGTGGTTGTGGCGCAGGATTTTGATGCCGAACTTTTGCGCGAGTTTTCCATAGCGGTTGTAGAGCGCCGCTTCGCGTTTGACATCTTCAACGGTGCGCGGGCGCGCAAAGCGGGCCATCATGCGGGCACGCTGGGCCGGCGTGGGCGGCCGGCGAACGGCAGTGCGCGCAGGCCGTGGTTCGCTGAGGCTGGTGTATTCGATGCCCATGATCTGGAAGCCCGCAAGTTGCTTCTCAACCGCCGCGTCGTCTCCCGCATCAATTCCCGAGTGCGTGCTTGGCATGCGCAGACCGAGACGGTCGAGTAGCTGGCGAAAGGCCTTCGGCGACATGTGGTTGTAGCCTTCGGCCGGCTCGACTTCCTTGTAGCCGATCTGAGCAACCTTCTCCAGCGTCCCCTCGTAGTCCTTGGCAATCAGGTCGCGGACGGTGTAGAGTTCCAGGCCTATCTGCGCGGTCCAGTTGGGAGCCGTTGCCGCGGCCTGTGCCGGCGCGGCGGCCATACTTCCCACCCGGCCGGCCAGCGCTAAACCGCCGACCCCTGTGGCAATGTTTTTCAGAAATTCCCTACGGCTTGCACTTGCCTTTCGCTTCACGTCATCGGTCATGATTCCCTCCTGCATTGCGTTGATGATAGGTATGAAGTTGGGTCAGTATTTTGTGCCGCGCCCCATCCCTTCTAGTTAAAACAACCCTCACCCGGCCGCTGACGCGTCCACCCTCTCCCATCGGAGAGGGCTTGGGAATGGTTGGGCCGCGAGTAGTTTATGGCAGGGCTGAAGCCCTGCCCCCCTAGCATTGACGTCCGTGCCCTTTCACGACAAAAACCGCGCCAGCCGCCGACAACACAAGCCGCACACATCGCAAAAGGCGCGACGTATGCGCAACCCAAATGCACAGCGGCGGGTCATTGCAGATAGAACGCGTAGACAGAGCCACTGGCTGCGACCAGGATGTACTGGTGGCCGTCCAGCATATAAGTTTCAGGGGCGTTCTGGACCCGGCCGATGTGCGAGTGCCAAAGCGGCTTTAAGTTCGTCACGTCAAAGGCCACGATGTCACTGCCGACGCCGTCGAAAAGCAGATGGCCGGCCGTGGTCAGCAAGCCCGTCAGGCCGCCGCCAAAGCCGATGTTCGATCCTGGCACCTGCCACCGCTGGACCACTTTGCCTGTCTGGTAATCGATGGCCGCAATATAATTGCCCAGCGAGCCCACGCCATCCTGTTCGCTGCCGCCCAAGCCCATCACCAGCCGGGGATTTTTCACCGTCAGGTAATACATAGCGTAATCTTCGTAGAGGGTGACGTAAAAAAGGTTCGTCTGAGGATCGAAACTGGGCGGAGGCCAGTTGGTGGCGCCGCCACTGGGAGGGGACGCCAGCGAACCGGGAATTGTATTGTCCTTTTCCGGGTTGCGATAGACGTGGCCGCCTGGCGAGATACCCTTTGCCCAATTGGCCGCTGCGGAAAATTTGGAGGTGAGCAGATGCTTCCCGGTGGTGCGGTCCAGCACGTAGAAGTAGCCGTTGCGGGCCGCCTGGATCACCAGCTTGCGTATCCCGCCGTGAAACATGGCGTCCACCAGAACCGGAGACTGCGTCGAGTCCCAATCGTGGGTGTCGTCGGGAGAGGTCTGGAAATACCAGGCCATCTTGCCCGTATCCACGTTCACCGCGACAATCGCGCAGGTAAACAGATTGGTGTACGTCTTGGGGCCCCGGATTTTGGCCGTGTAGGCCGGAGTGGGATTTCCGGTGCCGAAGATGTAGAGGTGAGTTTCCGGATCGTAAGAGCCCGGCATCCAGACCTGCGCCCCGCCGTGCTGTGCCGCGTCCAGGCTGGGCCAGGTGTCGAGTCCCGGATCGCCCTTTTTCATGGGCACGGTGTAGAACTTCCATTGCAGGGCGCCAGTTGTCGGATCGAAAGACTGCAGGAAGCCGGGCGAATCCAGGTCATCGCCCGTCCCCACCAGAAGATGATCGCCAACCACCACCGGGGCCGCCGTGGAGAAATACTGCTGGCTGAAATCGGAGATTTCCTTGTGCCAGCGCTCCTTGCCGGTGCGGGCATCAAGCGAAACCAGGTAATCGTCCGGCGTCTCAAAATAGAGCCAGTCGTGGTACATCGCCATGCCGCGATTGCCGATGTGCGTAGCGCCGCGCGACTTCCACCAATAATGCCA
>JAJXZM010000307.1 GCA_021780055.1 Acidobacteriota bacterium | reverse complement strand
CCAGAGAGTTTCTTGTCGCTCGCACTTTCGTTTTCCCAGTGCCATGCCGCGCATTGTAACCCTGCTGCTCCAGCACAACAACCAAATCTTGGCGCTGTCCCGCCACACTTTCACCACAGGCTGCTAGGCCACATTGCGTTGGAAAGGGAATCGAACCAGGAACTTGAGCCAATTCGGACGATTCGACAGGCTCCAGCGAAATGGTGAATTCAAGGCTGCACGCCAACCGGCGCACGGTCGTTTGGGCTTAGGGTTTTATACAAAGATAGCCATGGGCTCGACGAGCCAATTCTTTGCCTGCGGACCACGACATATCACCGTTACTTGGGCACCTGAACCTTTAGCACCTTGGATCGCCCAATCAAGTCACCGGAAGAGTCAAGTATTGTAACCTGCGCTTTTAGCCTTCTACGTTTCCCCGGAGCCAGCGCGGCGCTCGGGATTTTGACGTCGATCGGGAGAGTGCTTTCCTTGTCCGAGCACTTCACCTCTTGCCGGATCATCAGGTTGCCGTGAGAATCTCTGAGGCTCGGGTCGGCCGATGGCACCGGCGCGCCCTTCGAAGAAAAGGTGAGGAACACAGCAACCGGGCGATGGGCGTTCCGGCAAGACAACGGCAGTGAAATATCCGCGGCTCTGTATTGTTTGTCTTTACTTACAATTGGTTGGCCCAGGAATGCCACCACCGGGGGGAGTCCCCCGGGGGAAGCTGCGGGGTCTGGCCAAAGCGACTTGTAGACTCTTAGCGCGTCTGCATATGCCTTCTCGCTCCGCTGGTCCCTTGTGGCCCAGCGCGGGTGGTTCGAGAAGAAAGCGGCGAACCTGGACTGGTCTCCTGTTTCTGCCTCCAGGAGATGATGCAGGGCAAACACAAAATCCGGATGGTAGCCGGCCCGTGCCATTAGCATGATTCCCATGGTGTCAGCCTGATGTTCCTGCTCGCGTTCCATCTTCTTCAGCGCCAGCGGGGCAGCGATGGAAAATGCGAGCAAGGCCCAGTTTGCCGCCTTTTCCCCCCTGGCTATTTCCAAGCGGTAGAGCTGAATCTGCTGCGCTATGTAGACCCGCTCCAAATAGTCCCTGACCTGGTGGCGCAAGGCCGTATGCATGATCTCGTGCGACAGCACGGCGGCCCACAGACCCTTGTCTTCCCCAATTAGCCTCGCGAGGCCGCCATCCGCGTAGACCTGCCCGCCAGCAGTGGATGCTGCGTTCACGATGTCATTGCCGACGAGGGTCAATCTCCACTGATACGGCAGCCCTAAGGACTGCGCTAACTACCAGATCATGAGCGAAAATTCCTGAGGAAAAGGGGTAACACTCCAAAACAGAGGTTCCCTGGACTTCGGCCGCGGAATTCCAGATCTCCTACACGACGTTTTTAAAAGAGGACATTAAAGGCGGGCAAGTTTGTCTGGGCATAGTAGGGATACAGGGTTTGCCAAACTGACTCTACCGTGATCGCGCCCGGGCGCGGGCCAGTACGTAAGGGCCTTCGGGAATCACAGCAATGGTCGAGCCCGGAGCAAGTGCTGACGTCAGCGCCTGGACGGCGGCATCGGCGGCGGGGTAAGACTTTCCCCACAACGAACCGTGATATTCGGCGGGCAAGCCCGGAACGTGGTAGAGCACTTCGACATTGCGAGTCACGAGCCCCAGCTTTTCCAGTTGCCATTGGTCCACCACAACCGGGGAGTGCAGGATATGTTCCATGAACTTGAGGTCAGAATGGTGCTCCGTCAATAACTTTGTAAACTCTTTTCCGCCGGAGCCTTCCGCGCAGGCGGCCATCAGAAGGATCTTCCCGCCCGGTTTGACAATTTGGGATGCCGCCGTAATGCCCTTGATAGCCTGGTAGAAAGTAAGATCGAGCGGGTAGCCGGCGCTCGTGGTAATGACCGCGTCCACAGGCTCGTCGAGCGTTTCCAGCATCACCTGGGATACGAATCGAACTCCTTCGCGATGCGCCTGGATGGGATCGCCTGCAAACACTGCCGCAATGGAACGCTGCCCCGCTCCTCGTGCCAGCGCAACGTCTACAAGGAAATCGTGCCGCGCCATTCGGGCAATCTCCAGAAGCTCAAGGTGAAGTGGATTCTGATCGATGGACCCCTCGCAGGCGCGAGGGTCCCGCATGAATTTCGGGCTATGAAGGACTTTGATGGTTTCCTGTGCAGCCAGGCCGGGTGCGATCAGTTTGCGGCCACCGGAAAAGCCCAGCATCAGGTGCGGCTCAATAAAGCCCACGGTGATGTGAAGGGCGGCGGAAACGAAACGCTCATCGATATAGACAAGCGTTCCGCAGGCGGTGGACCCCAGATGCCGGTGCTCAGCCAACGCACGGGCATTGTGATTGACGATGCGATAGCGGGCGGCAATGTCCTCTCCGCAAATCTCCCGAATTTCTGCCGGTGTTGCAGGACGGTGCAAACCGGTGGCAATAAGGATCGTCACCTTTTCCCGCGGAATGCCGCCTGCTTCGAGGTCCGAAAGGATGGCGGGGAGAATCAGTCGGTTCGGAACCGGTCGGGTAATGTCACAGACCGAGATAGCTGCAGACGGCTTGCCCCGAGCGAGTTCCCGGAGAGGCCGGCTGGCAGTAGGAGCGTCGAGCGCACGCCGGACAGCTTCCTCGGGATGCTCAAGGGGAAAGGCCGAGCGCGCTTCCAGAACCCGATAGTGAAATCCCTCGGGCAGGTCGATGGTAAGACCTTTTTGCCCGAACGCCAGGTCAATGCGCATACACTGAATTCGCCTCAAAGCGGGCAGGCTGAGCTTCTATTATAAGCTTCAGCTGAGCGACAACATACACCGGGCCATGCTCAAACTCAACCGGCCGCAGGGGCAGCATCAGACTAGGCTTGTCCAAATAGGTTTTCAATCCGGGCTAATTTGGACAGCCACTGCCCAATCCGTGCCCGTAACCTGGTACTGGAAATCCGCCAGAAGCCCGGAATTCCGCGCTTTCACAGGGGGTTGACGGCATTTCAATCCCGGCAATGCACGCGGTGCTAATTTGGACAGTCCCGCTATCAGCGCCCCCCTTCTGCCTCTATGAGCTTACGTTGGAGATTTAATCTCTTGATCGGCAGAGCCCCAATCTGTCATCTGTAATCCCTGCAGCTGCTGCAGTGCCACACAGGCCGAACGCCCGCCTTGCAGGTCCTCTGTGCCTTCGAGGGGCACCGCAATGCGCGTTCTGTTTGTGTCCAGACCCATTGAGATTCACCTAATGTTCATCCTCAATCCCTGCAATCTCGGGAACTTCATGGCCAGCTAAGACTACTTGCAGCGAGTTCTCTTTGTGATATAGTGTGCCGATTATAAATTCCTTCCGGCAAGAGACTAGGTTCGAGTCTGGGATAATGGCGCGGCTTGATGATCTAACACGGGGTGCATCGGTAAAGGGGATTCTTCCTGACAGCCTGGTAACCGTGATTGATGTTAAGTGGCACGGTTCGTCGGTCGCCGAGCTCACTTATAAGGACCCCTCAGGGAAACTGGGCAATGAGTTACTCTATCGGGACCGCGAACCAACCCTCGAAATCGTCAGGGTGGGCCGGCCGTGGAGTTTCGATGGGGATGGGTCCAAGCTCAGACTGGTGTCTGAGGCGCGGCGCATCCGACTGGCCTACTTGTTTGACCCGCTCTTAGCGATTCACACCTCCCTTGTTGAGCCACTTCCTCACCAGATTACAGGCGTATATGGAGAGATGCTAACCCGCCAGCCGCTTCGCTTTCTACTTGCGGATGATCCCGGCGCTGGCAAGACGATTATGGCCGGCCTGCTGATTAAGGAGTTGATTGCACGTGGTGACTTGCGTAAGTGCCTCATCGTGTGCCCTGGGATGCTGGCTGAGCAATGGCAGGATGAAATGGCCTTCAAATTCCACCTGCCTTTCGAGATTCTGACAAACGATAAGCTTGAGTCCGCAAGAACCGGCAATTGGTTTCAGGAAAACCCACTTGCTATTTGCCGATTGGACAAACTCAGCCGTGACGAAAGCGTGCAGGAAAAGCTGGAGCAGACAGACTGGGACCTCATCATCGTTGATGAAGCACACAAGATGTCAGCCTCTTTCTTTTCCGGGGAAATCAAAGCCACCAAGCGTTACAGACTGGGTCAGCTACTATCCCGCCTGACACGCCACTTCCTATTGATGACGGCGACTCCCCACAACGGCAAGGAAGAGGACTTTCAGCTTTTCATGGCTCTCCTCGATGGCGATCGCTTCGAAGGGCGATTTCGGGATGGTGTCCATGTAGTTGATACTTCTGACTTGATGCGCCGAT
This sequence comes from Acidobacteriota bacterium, assembly GCA_021780055.1. The sequence continues at coordinate 407 of JAJXZM010000307.1, read as the reverse complement.
TGGTCAAAGAACGGCTCCTTAAGTTTGACGGCACACCGTTATTCCCTGAGCGCCTCGCTACAACAGTCACCTATCGCCTGTCTGATCTGGAGGCACAGCTCTACAAGGAAGTCACCGACTACGTCCGCGAAGAATTTAACCGGGTTGACGCACTGGAAAACGAGGGGCGCAAGGGGACGGTTGGTTTCGCGCTAACCGTTTTGCAGCGGCGTCTTGCTTCGTCGCCGGAGGCAATCTATCAATCGCTCAGGCGGCGTCGGGAACGGCTGGAAAGGCGTTTGCGGGAAGAAGAACTCCTGAGGCGCGGGGCGACGATCGAAGCTGCACAGGAGCTTCCTTCTTATACCGAAGACGACTTGGACGACCTGGAAGATGCTCCCAGTACTGAAGTGGAAGAGGCCGAGCAG
>JAJXZM010000543.1 GCA_021780055.1 Acidobacteriota bacterium | reverse complement strand
ATTCCTGTAAGAAAGAGCCCGAACGACCGGCCCTGTGGTTTGTTTGCCGCCATGTCACTTCCTCCGGGAAGAGTATTTTGGGTTAGTCATTGTGGTCCCACTATGCTGAGCAGGAGGAATCAGCATAGTGGGGTCTCGCTTCCTGCGGTCGGGCGATTAGCTCGCCCGGCGGGAAACAGGAATTACAACCTGCCGGTTGCGTCCACGCCGGCCCTTGCCTACAGGTGCTGAAGCGCAGACTGCCACACGGCTTTGAGAAAGCTGGTTCTGCTTGGACACGGGGAGAGCCAGAAAGACGACCAGCTGCATGAGGGCAGTCAGCTCAACTACCATCGGTACACCTGTCTGAAGCCGGACCAGGACGAGAATCCCGGCCATCGCGAACCACTGCCAGCGCGAACGGCTCATGCGTTCGACGCGGTCGGTGAGCCGCAGAAAGTCGCGCGGTCGTAGTGCGACTTCGCCGGGCTCAACTGCCCGCGCCTTGAAGCAGGCGATGGCAAAGAATCCGGAAAGCAACAGTTCGAGAAATAGCGCCTTTTCATTCATTGGTATCTCCGTGGATGGTTTGCGAATTCACTAGTGTTTTGGCCCGAAGAAGGCGATAAAGGCGACCGTGAGCGTGGTCTGGCCGTTCACCATTTCTTTATCTCCCTTGTGGAAGAAGTTCTGATTTGACCAGTCGTGCCGCGCTTCGACGCGGGCAAGGAGACCGTTCGCCCATTTGTACTGATAGGTTCCGGTGGCTTCCTTCAGAGCTTGAGCCGTGCCGGTGGAGAACCCCTGATTGTCGTCAAAGTACTCGCCGCGCAGTGCGAACGAGTTCTTGTCCGTGAACTGGTAGTTGGTAGCGATAGCGCCGCCTTGCCAGTGTGCGGAATCTTCCGGACCTGCGCTCGAGGCTGCCATGCGGTTTTGGCCGTAGTCATAGTTCAGGTAAGCGCTGAACTTGGAGGTCGGCGTGAGGTTGAGCGTGGTGTCTATGAGGTTGCGATAGCCCTTCTGAGTATCCGTATTTTCCGGGCCAACGTAATAGTTGAGTGCCCAGTTGTACTTTGACTTGGTGTACAGGCTGGTGAGGCCGATGGTGACGCCGCCGTTGTTGTTCACAACGTTGTTCCAACCGTTGACCACCTGAAGCCCTGCGGTCCAGGACTTGGTCACCGGCGTAGAGGTGCGAAGGCCGAAGTGATAGTAGGGAATAGCCCAGGTAAAGAGAATGGAACGGGAGTAGTTCCAATCGTTCATTGCCTCGATCACTTCAGCGCCGGCAGAGGTAACAAACTGGCCGAAGTCGAGTTCAGTACCATGCCACTTGGGCGGTACGGCGCTGATATAGGCTTGCTCCAGATAGCTGTCGGTATTCTTGTCCGTACTCGAATGAATGAGGTCATTCGCGCGGCCAAAGATGAGGTCGGCATGGACACCAATCGGAGCCGGATCGTGGTTGATGGTGAGCTTGGCCATCGACAGGTTGAACTGGTCGGTCTTGTCATTGAAGTTGTAGAGGTCGTTGATTTGACCGTTAGCGGCGTTGCTGGGTCGGTTGGCGTTGTAGCTGTAGTAGGCGTCAACCAGGCCACTGAAATCCAGCGAGCCGACACTCCATACTGATGGCGCAGGTGGGGGTGCGGGGGTTGCCGCTGCAGATTGGGATTGAGGCGGTGCAGGAGCACCGCCGGCCGCCCCTTTCGGTTGGGCTGAGGCTGCGACGGTGCAGCAAAGCAGAACTCCCAGCAATCCTTTTGATGCAGAGATAATTCTCAAAAGCCGGTCCTCCAAAGAGAGTGAACTTCGCGTTTCCCAGACACATCCAGCGAGGTACCTAGATAGAAGTTTTCCGGGTCCCTTCGCTTTAAATCTGGGTCCTCGCTTACTCCTGCTAGAACTGCATGCGCTCTGGATATATGTAGGTACTCATGCCAGTCATAAGGAATTCATAAAGAAGGCATGGAAAGGTCGTGAGGGAAGATGAAATGTAGGGAAATATTGCGCGTGAGGATAAAGGGTGTTTAGCGGGAGCGACCGGGGTATGTCCTTCAGCGTGGCCGCATAAGATCCGTGCGGCCACGTGCAAGCGCGCCGTCTGAGATTTATTTCGCAGAGGAAGCCCGCTGATCGTCACCCGGCATGAGGTGGCCATCAGGTTCCAGCTCAGAAATCGATTTGGGGAGGTTGAGTGAGGAGGGAACCGGGACCGAATCCCTTTGCCATATCGACAGGGCATGGGCTTCGGTCCGGGTGAGCTTGTTATTCCGTTGGTGCGTGCATGAGTGGCGTGCCGATGATTCGGAGTGTCACGATTGCATGCCGATGGATTGGAACCTTGAATGAGTGCGCGTCGACTGGAGCAATTGGCTGGAGGTTCCGCTCGACAGCATCGGTGAGCATGACTTTGCTGATAGCAAGCAGAGGCGTGCTGATGGTGACGGTCCTGGCGGCTCCGCCCAGATCAATGAGGCGCAGGATGGTTCCGTTTCCGTCCTCGGCGGGCTTCCAGGTATCGAGGAGCAGGTCTGGATCGTTGACGGACAGAAAGCTGTCTTGGTTGCCGTCGAGAGGACGCGGAAGGTCGAGCGCCTTGTCTTGCGAAGTGATCTGGTCTTCCTCCAGCGGCGTTGCTTCTTCCCAACCCATGCGGCTGAGCGCAGGCGCATCGGTTTGCACTGCGCTTGTAATGACGTAGCGGAAGCGGAAGTGGCCGCCCTGCTCGGCGCGGTAGTTGGTATGCCAGTAGTTGTTCATGACATAGGAGAAGATAGTTCCGGGGCGTTGACCGAATGCGGTAGGCCACGCTCCGCGGTTGATATCTCCGAGGGTGATGAGTGGCGCGTCCAGAGGCATGACAGTTCCGGAGACGCCGTCCTGCTGGACCGAGACCCAGTGCTGGACGGAGAACCACTCGCGTCCGGCACCCGGGTACATATCCTTGGCCGGATCGACGACGCCATTCTGAATTTCATACTGGAATTGCGGATGCGCCATCGCAAAGGGGAAGGCCAAGTAGACGGCTTCCTTCTTCAGTTCGGGCTTCTTGTCGAGGCTTTCGATCAGTTCGATCTTCTTTTTCTTGTTGAAGAGGCGGATTTCGGTGTAGATGGTTGGGGTGTTATCTGCTGAGGATTCCAACTGGGCGCGCCAACCCCATGGCGTTTTCTCTACGGAGATAAGATGGCCGTCGCCAGATGGATGAACGTGGAGGACCGGCTTGGGAGAGATGGCCCGATACTGCAGGATGCTATTTGGTTCTTTATCTCCTCCCGAGACGTAGAGGTATTGCCCGAAGCGCCAGTTGCTGCCGGTGTCTACAAGCTCTTTACCCAGCTGCTTGTCGAAGATACTGCGAATGCTGCCAGTTGAGGGGTCGAGAACGACGCGGTAGAAGGGACTTTCCAGGGTGGTAGCGGTGGATGTTTGCGGCGCGGGCGTGTGTGATTTGGCGTCGCGCAGTTCGTAGACCTTGTATCCGACTGCAGGAACGTTTGTCGCCGTGAACTGAACCTTGCGGAAGTTGGGGCCCTCGCTGAGTACGAGATAGGGAACCACTTTTCCGGTGGCGTGGTCCGCTATCTCCGTGCCCTTGTCGAGGTCGATCGTGACCTGACCGTCGCGTTGCCAGTTCAGCGAGTTGAAGACGATCAGACTGTTGACTCCGGCGTCGATCGAATCGGCCAGGGTGGCCATGCTGGTACGGAGGATGTTTTTGCGCAAGGCTGCGGCGGTGGTTGCGCGGGAATCCTTGACGCGAAGCTGCTGGATGGCCTCTTTGCTGGTGGGGTCGGAGACGCTGTTCCATGAGGTCCAGGTGTGCTCGTCCATCAGGACCATGTTTGCCCACATTGCGTCCAGCTTGTTTTGGTTGACCGCTAGGCGTGGGTTTACGAGGGTGCTGATGGTCGCGAACTTCTCGGCGGATGGCGCACGGCTCTCGTTCTGTCGCTCCAGTGCTGCGTAGAGAGCATCGGAGCCGATGCCGTCTTCCCAATACGGGCCGCCATCGCCGCGAACGGTTGGAATGTCCGAGCCGAACTGGTGCGCGATGTTGGCCAGTGCATGATGGAAGCCGGAGTACTCAATGCGCGGATAGGCGTAGAGGGCATTCCACTCGTCGGCGAGTGTTGCCTGCTGCGGAAACAGGTCAGTATTTTCAACCTGCGTGCCGAAGATGATGGCAGCGCTGGCGTGGTAGCTGGGGTGTTCGTACATTTCGAGGAAGACGGGGAGGATCTCTTTGCCGGTTGCAATGAGAGGGGGCAGGCCGAAGATGAACTGCATCTGCATGTAGTGGCGCGAGTACCACATGAGCACTTTGCCGCCGTCAGGCCCCTGCCACCAGAAGGGTGAGTCTTCATTGAGATGGCCGAGCAGCAGGACCGGTGCGCGGTCGTTATTGCTTCCGGCAAGGAAGTACTTGAGGTGCGCCGCGGCAAGGATAGATGCATAGGACCAAGAGTAGGAAGGAACGTCGGTAATGTTGGCGTAGTTGAAGGGCGTTCCATACTTTCGGCTGAAGTCGGCGCTGGGATAAAGCGAGCGGATGAGCGTTTCTGCAGTCGGAAAGCCGGTTAGCAGATTGATGGACTGTGCGGGAATATATAGCTGCTTGTTGCGGATTGCGGTGATGATGCGCTGCTTTTCTTGTGGGCTGCGAGAGGCGAGGAATTGCTGGAGGTTCCAGTCGCCGTCGGTGCTGAAGCGGAAGG
>JAJXZM010000286.1 GCA_021780055.1 Acidobacteriota bacterium | reverse complement strand
CATTGCCAGGGAGATGGTGGCCACCGGCAAGTTGGGGAAAGTCACCAAGGTGATGGCGGCCTACAACCGCAACAGCTCAACCGGCGCCTGGAACTATCCCATTCCGCCGGACCTCGAAAACGGCGTCAACTTCAATTGGGAAGAATGGCTGGGTTCAGCGCCGCAGCATCCCTTTGATCCCGAGCGCGTTTTCCGTTATCGCAAATACTGGGACTACTCCGGCGGCATCACCACCGACCTGTTCGTTCACTTGATCACTTCCATCCATTACATCATGGGCGCCAACATGCCCACCAGCGTTGTGGCCACGGGCGGCATTCTGTTCCGCCATGACGGCCGGCAGGTTCCCGATACTCTCGACGCCCTGTTTGAATATCCCGAGGGATTCCACGTCAACATGGCGTCCACATTCAATGCCGAAAGTGTAGCCGTCAACGGTATTCATTTGTTAGGCACAGATGGCTCGCTGGTGCTGCCGCTGGGCGGTTCGTCCATGACTTATGGCGTTGATTCGCACCGCGAAGGCTATCACTATTCCATCGATAGTTGGCCCGTGGCCTTGCAAAAGAGGTTTATGGACGTAGGAAACCGGCGCGAAGAAGCCGCGCGAAAGGCCCCGCCCGTGACGGAAGTCCAGGCCAAGGACAGCACGGATCCCACAACGCTGCACCTGGCGGAGTTCTTTGACTGCGTCCGTTCGCGCAAGCAGTGCGGTGAAAATGCCGAGGTCGGCCACCGGGCGGCATCGGCCGGGCACATGGTGAACCTCTCCTACATTGCCGGGAAAAAGGTCACCTGGGACATAGCATCCGGCACGGCTGTAGCATAAGCGACTTTTCGGAAAGTAAGCGGATCAGAGCGGCGGCGCCTGCCATCCTCCAAGGGCTTCTTCCAGCACACGGGCGATGGCGAGCGCTACGTGCTCATGCCATGGCCGCGCTGCAACCTGCACGCCTATCGGCAATCCCGTTGAAGAATTCGTTGCGCGCACCACGGCGGCCGGCCAGCCGGTCAGGTTGTAGATCATCGTGTAGCTGAATGACGGAAGCCGTTTGTAGGTTGAGCCGTGGACCATGCCGGCAAAGCTGCACACCGGGCTCAGAATCGCATCGTAGCACTCCATAAACCCCAGCATCGCACTGCGGAAAGCGTCCCAGCGCCCCACCAGCGCGCCGTAATCCGCCATTGAAACTCCGTGCTGCTGCTGAATCTCGAGCGCCTGCTGCAGCAGCGGATGGATTTCCCGGGTTCCCGCGAGTTCGATCAGCGACTTCAATCCGGCGCCGCCGTCGGCGCAGAAAAGCCCGCGATAAATTTCAAACGTCTCGCCGACGCCCGGCGGAAGCGCTTCTTCCACTTTCACTCCGGCCTCAGCGAGAGCGGCCGCAGCTTTGCGAACGGCTTCGGCCACGTCAGGTTCCGGCGCGGCAATTCCATTGTCCGTGTGGAAGGCCACACGCAGCTTCTTCAGATCAACCGCCGCCGTTTCGCCGAGCGGCGCAGGAACGATGGCCGGATCGTGCCCGTCAACTCCGGAAACGATCCTGAGTGCAAGTCCCAGATCTTCAACGCTGCGTGCCAGCGGGCCGATCTGCCACAGTGCGTCCAGCGTGCCGCCAGGCCCGGGAAAATGTCCCGTGCGCGGAATGCGGCCGGATGTGGGCTTGATGCTCGCAAGCCCGCAGCAGTTGGCGGGAAAGCGGACGCTGCCGCCGGCGTCGCTGCCAAAGCCGAGCGGCGAGCCTCCTGCAGAAATCAGGGCGCTCTCGCCGCCGCTCGATCCGCCGGGCGAAGTCGACAGATCGTAAGGATTGTTCGTGCGGCCGTAAATCAGGTTGTCGCTTTCCCAGGCCCAGCCGAATTCCGGGCAATTTGTTTTTCCCAGCACAATGGCCCCGGCGGCGCGCAGGCGTTTCACCAACACAGCGTCCTGCTGGGGCACAAAGCTGCGCCGGCCCAGCGTTCCTCCCGTGCTGATAATCCCTTCCGTTTCGATCGCATCTTTGAAGGTTACGGGCACGCCGTGCAGCGGCCCTTTGATTTCTCCACGCGCGAGCGCGGCGTCTGCGGCGCGAGCTTCTTCCATCACGCGCTCGGCGGGCAGTTGCACAATGGCGTTGAGCCGCGGGTTGACGGCCTCAATGCGTTCAAGGTGCGCCTGCATCAGTTCGGCGCAGGAGATTTTCTTTTCGCGGATGGAGCGCGCCATGCCCGTGGCAGAGGAGCGAAGAATTTCATTCATGTCTGTAATCCGGAAGGCAATGATGTAACGAAATCTGCAGAGAGACGCGATTCAAAAGGGCCCCGGGAGAAGTCGGAATCTGTCGTTACAGCTGGTGAGCCGGCCGGGACTCGAACCCGGAACCCTTGCCTTAAAAGGGCAATGCTCTACCACTTGAGCTACCGGCCCGTTGGCTTGCTTCCATCAACCTGCAACGAGTTTGCTTTCTCACCCAGACGGGAAGTGCCTGTTTGGACTCCGTTTCGGGCGAGCACAGCGACGGATCACCGCATATTTTCGCGGTTTGCAACTGCTCGATCGCGTTTCGTCGCAGTGTTACTAGAATGCCTCAGCAGTTCATGCACTGTCAACAAACCAGCACCCCGAACTGCGCGCCGCCGTGTGGGCGAACTGGCGGATTTTCTACCGATTCCATCAGCCTTCTTGAAAATCACGGCAAGGTCGGATATAAGTCGAGTCCTTGCATGCTATCGCACTAAAGTTTGCCGAACGATCTCGCCGCGCGAAGGGAAGGCAATTTAGACCTCAATCAGAGAGGACACAATGAACGAGACGAACGCAGCATTCATCGAATATCTGAAAACGATTGATACTCCCACCATTTCAAACGCCATCGAGCAGTTGCGCCTGCGGCCGCGCAGCGAAGGTTTTACGCCGCTCCAGGTGCGCTGCCTGTTTCCGGAATTCGGCGTGATGTGCGGATACGCGGTCACGGCCCAGGTGGAAACCATGACCGAAGGTAATCCCCGGGAAGAGCGCGGCTACGTGGAGCTGTTTGAGGCAGTGGAGAAATCGCCCCGGCCGGCGGTGATTGCTTTTCAGGAAGTGGGCGGCCATCCCGACTATGCCGTGCATTGCGGCGAAGTGATGGCCACGTTCTTCACGCGACTGGGCGGCATCGGTCTGGTCACAGACGCAGCGGTGCGCGATCTTGCCGAGGTCAAGGCCCTCGGGTTCCATTATTTTGCCCGCGGCGCGGCGGCCAGCCATGCGAACTTTCGCATTGTGCGCGTGGGCGTGCCCATTCAGGTGATGGGCCTCGTCATCCGCCCGCAGGACATCCTGCACGGCGACGTGAACGGGCTGATCCAGGTTCCCGCGGAAGCGGCCGAGGGTTTGCCCAAGGCTATTGAATCTGTTCGCACAAGAGAGCGCCGCCTGATGGACATGGCCAAAGACCCGAACTTTACCGCCAGCCAGTTGCACGGGCGGTTTATGCATTGACGCGTCGGTCGACGCCTGCGCGCATCACATCCGTGGATTCACGAGTGCCTGATAGACGAGGGGTTGGCTCAATGCTTCCACATTGGGCCACCCGGGGCCTAGCATTCGCTGAGTCATGCCGACAAAAATCAGATCGTTCGTGGGATCAATCCAGAACCATGTGTCCGCCGCTCCAGCCCAAAAAAAGGTCCCTTGGCCAACCACATTGTCGGCTCGCAGTGGGTCCGTGAAGACTGCGCAATCGTAACCCCACCCCAGGCCGGGCCGGATGATCGCTGAACCAATTGAATACTCGCCCGTCATCAGTTGAGGCGAGAGATGGTTTGAGGTCATGAGCTTTACGGTGGCCGGCGCCAGGATGCGCACGCCGTCCAGTTCGCCGCCGTTCAAAAGCATCTGGGCGAAACGCAGATAGTCTTGCGCAGTTGAGACCAGGCCGCCACCGCCCGAGGGCATCGTTGGCTTCGTCGCAAAGTCGGTGGGAGCGCCCCAGGCGGTCGGGTCCATGACCAGTTGGCCTTGTTTGTCTGGACTGTAAAGCGTGGCAAATCGGTTCCGCTTTTCCGGCGGAACGAAGAAGCCGGTATCCTTCATCCCGAGCGGTCCGAAAATGTGCTGCTGCATGAAATCGGGCAGAGACTGGCCCGACAATTTTTCAATGATATAGCCCTGGATATCCATCGACACGCTGTAAACCCAGCGGGTTCCCGGCTGGTAGAGCAGCGGGATTTTTGCCAGCTTGTCGATCATTTCCTGCAGGGATTGGGATTGCCATACTTTGCGGTCCAGGTACATTTTGTCAACCGGAGTATTGCCAAAGATCCCGTAAGTGAAGCCCGCAGTGTGGGTCATCAGTTCGTGCATGGTTGGGGGATGGACAGGGTCTTCCAGGATCATGTTGCCGTTCTGATCCACGCCCTTGAAGACTTTCAGATGGGCGAACTCGGGGATGTACTTTGAAATGGGATCTGAGGGATGCCACTTGCCTTCTTCGTAGAGGATCATCATGGCGACGCCGGTGACGGGCTTGGTCATGGAGTAGATGCGAAATATCGTGTCGTTCGTCATCGGAGCGCCGCTTGCGATGTTCTTCTTGCCGTAGGTCCTCTCCTCAACCACTTTGCCGTGACGCGCCAGAATGGTTACGATCCCGGGCAGCTGCTTCTGGTCCACTTCCCGCTGCATCACCGCATGCAGCCGCTCGAGCCGTTCGGGCGAGAAGCCGAGTGCCTCCGGGTTAT
>JAJXZM010000324.1 GCA_021780055.1 Acidobacteriota bacterium | reverse complement strand
TTTTAACCAGGCTGTAAGGCGGAACTTTGCTGGAAATCCAGTAGTCCACGGGCTTGCCGCGTTCCTGCCGGCGGTAGTGTTCGCACTCAAACGTACCGGCGGGCACGGTGATGCTTTCGGTCCCGACTTTCTCACCCATATTGTTTTTTGCGGCGTCCCCGTTTTCCGCCACGTGTTGTCGCATCATGTCCATCATGCCCGCAGGCATTTCCATGGCGGGCTCGCCGGGAGGCTGCATGATCATGCGTTTGATCTCCGGGTGCGATCCGTTCAACACCGTGAGTTCTTTCATCACCATTTCGCCGTTCAACTTGCCGCCCTTTGACCGGATCTCAAGCCAGTAGCCGTCGTTCCCGTCCACCTGCTCTTTGCCGACCACTGCATAGGTGAAGCTCATGTCACCGTCTTTTGTTGTCACTTTGTACTGTGCGCCCGAACCCACCACCGGCTTGAAGGGCGTGGGGATTTGCGGCGCGCGCGGTCCCTGGTGGCCGAACTGAGCGGCGGCTCCGGCGGCGACGCCCACGATCAGTGCACATAGAAAGGCTGCTTTACGAGCAAAGTTCATTTCGATCACCTCCAGAAAACAGATGAGCTTTCCGCTTCATCCGCGCAGGATTTTCCGCCCACGGCTGACATTAACGGTAAAGAGAGGGCTACGGCCACGCCTTTCCGGTTTCACGGCGAAACCAGATGGATAGGCCAAAGTATAGCAAAATGTTCCTTCGCAGCGTTTTGAAAACATGGCGCGGAGGCACCGCCTGACCTTGTTGAAAGACCAAGCCGTACTTCCTCCCCACGGTAACTATTGGGTTCGTGCGTTCCCTCCTACTTCCGGTACAAACTGGCCCTCCGCTTGCCGTGGAAACCGGATTTGAAAAATTGGATGAAACAAACCCACTTTACTGTTATGCTACGTGCAATTTCAGGATGGGGCGTTTGCCTGCTGTGAGCCGGACCAGGGCTTTACTCAGATTTTGCGTATTGCTGTCTGCCCTGTTGGTATGTGTTGCGCACATGGCCATTGCCGAGGGTATTCGTGGGAGACGCTGCCTTCGGCCAGCATCATGGCGGGCAGACGCTAACGCCGGGCTGGCCCTATTTTCTCAAGTTTGCCGCCCGCTACCTGAAAACTACGGGAGCAAAAGCGTACTGATCGCCGCCGCGAGCAAAAGCCTGGCATGGAAACTGCCGATTGAACGAGGTCGGACCCATCGACGGAAATCAAAGGTTATAATCACAATTTGGAGGCTGGGGTGCGGTACCTGATTCTGAGTGACATCCATTCAAACCTTGAGGCACTGGAAAAGTGCCTCGCGATTTCTGATGGTAGATACGACACGGTGCTGTGCCTGGGAGACCTGGTGGGTTACGGCCCCGATCCCAACGCGGTGATTGACCGCCTGCAACCGCTTGCCGCGGTGATCGTGCGCGGCAATCATGACAAGGCCTGTTGCGGCCTGACGGACGCCGAAGATTTTAATTTCCTGGCCCGCGCGGCGACCGAGTGGACGCGGCGGCAACTTACTCCCGACCATTTTGACCTTCTGCGTAACCTTCCGAACGGCCCTATCCAGATTGACGGTATCGAGCTGGTCCACGGTTCGCCCATCGACGAAGACGAATACATCTTTGATTCCCTGGGGGCGGTGGAGGCCTTCCAGTCCGATCCGTCACCGCTGGTTTTTTTCGGGCACAGCCACCACCAGGGCGGTTTCCTGCTGACGTCCGACAAGCGGCTCCAGTCAGTCCATCTCCCGCCCATTAAGGACGGCGAACCCGCCAGCATTCCACTTCAGGCGGATGCCCGTTACCTTATCAATCCCGGCTCGATCGGCCAGCCACGCGACGGCGACGGGCGCGCGGCTTTTGCCATTCTTGATACTGAGAAGAAACAGATTGATTTCTACCGGACGCCCTACGATATGGCGGCAACCCAGGAAAAGATGCGCAAGGCGGATTTGCCGGAGCCGCTAATCACGCGGCTGGAAGTCGGGCGCTGACCGCGAAAGGCCCTCCACAGAGACCCCTGACACATTCAGGTTGAACGGTGGGAAGCAATGCGGCAAGGCCGTTTATTTGCCGGCAAGGGTCACGCGCACTGGCACCATTTGAGGCACGGCCTGGTTCCAAATGGGTGGAACCTTGTCGAATGAAACACGAAAGTCACGCGACTCGCCGGGCTTGAGCGGAAGTGTAGTGCCACTGATCGGATAGGCTTTTCTCTGCTCGATCGGTTTCCCTTCGATGTCGGAAAACGTCAGGCTGACTTCAAGGTAGAGAACTGGTTTGTTGCCTTTGTTGGTTACCGTGCCGGAGACAGTGGTCACGGTATGCTGCAGGAAGTTCTGTGCGGCCTCCGCGCGGCCGGGCGTGAGTTGGATGTTCTGGAGGTATGACGTTTCTTCCGGCGTCGCAGCGGACTTCGCGGCCTGCTTTGTGCCGCCGCAACTTGCCAGGGCCATAACGGCGAAAGCCACCAGCCCCGCTACCGCCAGTCCCGCCAGCGGATACTTTGCGGATGAACTGAAGCGTTGGTTCCTGTGCATACGCGTGTATTATGCCACGATTGGCGGTTGCTACGCGCCCGCCACGGTCAGCCCGCCCACGCGCAACGTCGGCGCAGTGACGCTTCGACGGAATTCCAGGTCGCTGCCGATCATCTCAATTTGGTTCAGCATGTCCTGCAGGCTGCCGGCGATAGTGACTTCGTGGACGGGATAGGCCAGCTCACCGTTTTCAATCCACAATCCGGCGGCGCCGCGCGAGTAGTCGCCCGTCACCACGTTCACGCCGAAGCCGATCAGCTCCGTCACATAAAAGCCGTCTTTGACCGAGCGGATGATTTCTTCCGGCGAAGCCGTGCCGGGTTTCAGGTAAAGGTTTTTGGGGCCGACGCCGGGCGCTCCAGCCAGCCCGCGTGTTGCGTTGCCGGTGGTCTTCATGCCCAGCTTGTTTGCCGCGTAGGAGTTCAGCAGGTAGTTCTTCAAAACGCCGCGTTCGATCACGGTGGTGGTGGATGCCGGAATGCCTTCGTCGTCGAACGGCCGCGAGCCAAAGCCGCCCGGCCGCAGCCCGTCGTCGAACACCGTCACGTTTTCGCCTGCCACCTTCTGGCCCAGCTTGTCTGTCAGGAAGCTGGCTTTGCGGTAGATGGCGTCGCCGCGAACGGCCCCGAAGATGTGGCCTACCAGCGATGAGGCGGTTTCGGGATCAAAAACAACGGGCACCTGGCGGGTTGAAACTTTGCGCGCACCCAGACGCCGCACGGCGCGTTCCGCCGCCTTGCGGCCCACCGCTTCCGCCGGTTCCAGCGCCGCCACGCTGCGGGCCACCGAATACCAGTAGTCGCGCTCCATGCCGTCGCCGGGCTCGGACTGCGCAATGGGCGAAACCGCTACAGAGCAGTAGGAGCCGCGGTAGCTGCCCACAAATCCCGCCGAGTTCGCGTAAACCTTGGTCCCCACGTTCGATTCGTACCACGAGCCCTCGGAATTCCGGATGCGTTTGTCCGCAGCCATGGCGGCTTCTTCCGCGCGGCGCGCCCAGGCGATGCGCTCTTCAGTGGGAAGCGCCGCAATGTCCGGGCAGTAGAGTTGCAGGTCGCCATCGTAGCGGCCCATCAGCGCGGGGTCGGGAAGGGAATTCGCCGGGTCCTCGGAAGTCTCGCGGGCCATTTCGAGCGTCCGCTGCACCAGCTTCTCGAGCGACGACGAAGAAAAGTCGCTGGAAAAAGCGGAAGCGCTCTGCGTGCCGATAAAGACGCGCAGGCCGAGCCCTTTGGAGGAAGCTTCCTTCAGCTTCTCGATCTTACCCAGCCGCAGCGTCGTGGAAAATTCTTCGCCTTCCAGCACCACCACATCGGAGGCCGAGGCGCCGGCGGCGGTGGCTTTGTCCACCAGGTCTTTTGCGATTTGTTCGAGGTCTAGTTCTGGCATAGAGGTTTCGGTGTTAAGTTTTAATCGAAGGTTCTGATTGCGCCCGCTCGGGGTTGGCGCCGAGCGCTTCTGCGATAACGCGCCCGCCGCCACTGCTACTGAAACGACTGCATACCGCGACCTGCGGTGCCGCCCACGGTGAGGCGGCTGATCTTGATGGTCGGAATGCCCACACCCACCGGGACGCTCTGGCCGTCTTTGCCGCAAGTGCCGATGCCCGGATCGAGCTGCAAATCGTTGCCGACGGCGGTGACGTTGGTCAGCACGGTCGGCCCGTCGCCGATCAGCGTGGCGCCGCGCACCGGCGCGGTGATTTTGCCGTCCTCGATCAGATAAGCCTCGGAGGCCGAGAAAACGAATTTGCCGCTGGTGATGTCCACCTGCCCGCCGCCAAAATGCGACGCGTAGAGGCCGCGACTGACCGAGCGAACGATCTCTTCTGGATCGTCCTGGCCCGCCAGCATGTAGGTGTTGGTCATGCGCGGCATTGGAATGTGTTCGTAGCTCTCACGGCGGCCGTTTCCGGTGCGGGTGGTCTTCAACTGTTCGGCGCTGATCTTGTCCTGCAAATATGCCACCAGCGTGCCGTTTTCAATCAGCACGTTTTTGTGCGTGGGCTCGCCTTCATCGTCCACGTTCAGCGATCCGCGCCGCGAGGGAATGGTACCGTCGTCCACCACGGTGCACAGCTCGGAAGCCACCTTCTTTCCAATCCGTCCGGAGAAAGCCGAAATGCCCTTGCGATTGAAGTCGGCCTCGAGCCCGTGTCCGA
>JAJXZM010000025.1 GCA_021780055.1 Acidobacteriota bacterium | reverse complement strand
CGCCATGTACTGGGCCTGCATGTCGGTGGCAAAGCCGGGGTACTCTTTGGTGGTCACATCGATCGCGCGGATTTCATTGCCTGCGGAGGCTTCGAGCTTGTCCGGGCCGACCTCAGTGATTTGCGCGCCGGCCTCAGTCAATTTGTTGATCACAGCCGTAAGGTAGGCAGGATTGACGCCATCAAGCACGAGATGCCCGCCGGTGATCGCAGCCGCAACCAGAAAAGTTCCCGCTTCAATCCGGTCCGGAATGATGGCGTGCTCGGCGCCGCCTAATTCGCTTACCCCTTGAATGCGAATCTCATCGCTGCCTGCGCCATCGATCCTGGCGCCCATTTTGATTAGCAGATCGGCAAGGTTTACAACTTCAGGTTCCCTGGCCGCGTTTTCCAGAATGGTTTCGCCGTCGCTGAGCGCGGCGGCCATCATCAGGTTCTCGGTCCCGGTAACAGAAACCACGTCAAAAGTGAAAACCGATCCCTTCAGGCGCTCCGCCCGCGCCTCGATATAGCCATGTTCAATATGGATTGAGGCCCCAAGTCTTTCCAGCCCCCTGATGTGAAGGTTGACGGGGCGCGCCCCAATAGCGCACCCTCCCGGCAAAGAGACGCGTGCATGCCCGAAGCGCGCCACGAGTGGACCCAGGACCAGAATGGACGCCCGCATCTGCTTGACAAGCTCGTAAGGCGCCATCGGATTCAGCAGCCGGCGCGCCTCAATCTCGACCCGATTGCCGTGCTCTTCATGGGTCACGGACGAATCCACGCCCAGTTCGTCCAAAAGACTGCGCATAGTACCGATATCGCGGACTCGGGGAACATTGCGCAGGACGACCCGTTTCTGCGTCAGCAGCGCGGCAGCCATAGCGGGAAGGGCTGCGTTTTTTGCGCCGCTGATCGGCACATGGCCTTCAAGCGGATGGCCTCCGGTGATTAGAAACTTATCCATATTTGCTTCCAGTCATTGCCGGCGGACAGCCCTAGAGGACCGGCCGGCCACGAACGTATGTTTGTGTCACATAAAACTGCTGATCGAGGACCGCCAGGTCCGCGTCGGCGCGCGGCGCAATAACGCCCTTCTGCTTTTCGAGCCCCAGGATTCTGGCCGGATTGGTTGTAATGCAAGGCAGGCATTCCTTGTAGCTGAGGCCTGTAAAGGCCGAGAGGTTTCGCAGGGCGGCATCAAGCATGATAGTGCTTCCCGCCAGGCTGCCGTCCACCGTCCGGCACACGCCGCCGGCCACATGCACAGTGAAATTGCCCAGGCGGTAGTTGCCGTCGGGCATGCCTGCGCCACTCAGACTGTCACTTACCAATATCAGCCGCTCAATACCCTTGGAGCGCACAAGCAGGCGGATGGCGGTGGGCTCCACATGGATGCCGTCGCAGATCAACTCTGCACTGACGCGATCGTCAGTAAGGACGGCGCCGATAATTCCGGCATCTCGATGTTGGAAAGGCCGCATCGCATTAAAACAGTGAACCGCATGAGTTGCTCCGGCTTCGATGGCTCTCTTGGCTTCTTCATAGGTTGCGTTTGAATGCCCGATGCCGACTTTCAGCCCTTTGCTTCGCGCATACTCAAGGAGCGCGAGCGCGCCTTCGAGTTCCGGCGCCAGCGTCAGAATGCGCACTGTGCCATCAGCCGCCTCCAGGAACCTGGCCAGCAGGTCGGTCGAGGGCTTCTGGATCTGGGATGCCGGATGGGCCCCGCGCCGCTTGATGTTTAGGAATGGACCCTCAAGGTGAATGCAGACCGGCTGCGCGCCCGTGATCTTATCTGAACCCACTTGCAAGCTGTTGGAGGTGCGGATGATTTCGCTCAGCCCCTTGGCGGCATTCAAGGTCCTGTCCAGGCTGGCCGCGACCGTGGTTGCCGCGTAGGAGGTTGTTCCGTGGCGGGCCAGGTATTTTCCCACGGCGGCCACGGCCTCCGGAGTGGCTTCCATCAAATCGCATCCCACGGCGCCGTGAATATGGATGTCGATGAACCCTGGGACGACTGTGCGGTCCTGGTAGTCGATCACCGCTGCGCCTTGTGGAATCTTAACCTGGTCGCGAGGGCCGACCTTCGCAATGCGGTGTCCTTCGACCAGAATGACACCGTCGCGGATCTCTTCAAGCGGAGTATAGATGGTCCCCGCCATAATCGCTTTCACGGACTTCATGATTTCCCCCTGGAGGTCGGCTTGCGGACGGCCCCGGAGTGCTTTTTGAGAAATTCAGCACGCGCCTGGCGGAGCGCAAGCGCCGTGTTGGGCTGCTGCCGGAGGATGCGGACCGCCTCCTTTTTCGAAATGCCTTTCCAGATCATCAGCAGGGCAGCGGGGAGGTTCGAGCCCGAGGCTTCCATGGTGCGCGCAGCCGTTACTGGATCAACTCCAGTGGCCTTGACCACAATGGAGCGGCCGCGTTCCCGCAGCTTTTCATTCTTCATTTCCACGTGCACCATGAAGCCGGAAAATACCCTTCCCAGCTTGACCATCGTTGCCGTGGAAAGCATGTTCAGAACGAGTTTCTGTGCCGTTCCGGCCTTTAGCCGGGTTGACCCCGCGAGGATTTCGGGGCCTACGTTGACAGCAATTTCGACATCGACCACCCCGCGCATCGGCGAATCGGGATTGGCCGATAAGCCCACGGTGGCAGCGCCCTTTTGCTTTGCGTATCGCAATCCCTCGAGCGTGTAAGGCGTCCGGCCGCTTGCTGCAATTCCTACCAGCACATCTTTCTTGTTCAGGCCGATTCGGTCAAGGTCCCGGCGCGCGGCTGCGGGGTCGTCTTCAACACCTTCGCCCGCCTTGAACATGGCTTTCTGGCCGCCCGCGAGAATGCCCACCACTCTGTCTGTACTGAACGTAGGCCGGCACTCGGATGCGTCCAAAACACCGAGTCTGCCACTGGTTCCCGTGCCCAGATAAATCAGCCGGCCCCCCTTTGCAATGGCGTCGGCCGCCATATCCACGGCGCGGGTAATCTGTGGAATAACCTTTTTGACCGCGGCCGCCACCTTCTGGTCCTCGCGGTTCATCAGCGTGAGGATTTCACGGGTCTCCTTTGTATCGAGAGAATCCGATGCCGGGTTATTCCGTTCAGTAACGCGTTCCGTTGATGGGCTTTTCATTGAGGTCCTGCGGGGGATTGCCGCGCTTCGCTTTCCCGTAACCATGCCTTTGCTTTCATGCCGTGCTACCAGGAGCAGAGTATCAGTGTACCAATTTTGAACAATTTTATGCTGCCCATTCCACAGGTCTATCGCCTGTGCGGAAACACCGCTTTCGCGATTCATTCAGGTGACGTGCAGTAACCCGGAAATAAATCTTTGTTTGACACAAACCCCTGAGTTTATAGCAAAATGCTCTTCTCTCATAAATATTCTATCGGGGGACGAGGAATGCATAAAAATCGAGATTTTAAAGCCTTATTACTTCTAGTCCTGGTGGCCTTGGTTGTCCCTGCTGTTCAGGCGGCACAGGGTCGTCGTCGTGTTTCTGCAGCGGGTTCGTTATCCATTGCAGCGCATCTCAGGCAAGTGCCCGGTGAAGTCGAAAAAGCCATGCATCAGGGCAAGCTTCCCGGAGCCGTGATCGTGGTTGGCCATGACGGCAGGATTGTCTACCAGCGCGCCATCGGCTACCGCCGCCTGGTTCCCCAAAAACTGCCGGCAAGGATGGACACGATGTATGACATGGCATCGTGCACCAAGGTTGTGGCCACCACAACCGCCATCATGCAGCTCTTCCAGGAAGGAAAGATCCGCCTGGACGAACCAGTTTCTGAATACTGGCCGGAGTTTGCCGCCAACGGCAAGCAGGACATCACAGTGCGCGAATTGATGACGCATTATTCCGGCCTGCCGCCCGACCTCGACCTCAGCTACGACTGGAGCGGTTATGACACTGCAATGCAGATGATCTTCGACACTGCCCCCATCGTGCCGCCCGGAACGCGTTTTATTTATAGCGACATCAATTATGAAACCCTGGGTGAACTGGTTCACCGCATCAGCGGCGAACCGCTCAACGTCTATTGCGAGCGGCACATTTTCAAGCCACTGGGAATGACGAGCACCATGTTTATTCCACCCGCATCGCTGCGGTACCGGATTGCACCCACTCAGCACGTGAACGGAACCACGGGTCCGATTCTTTGGGGCGAGGTCCACGACCCGACGGCCCAGCGGATGGGCGGCGTAGCCGGACACGCCGGCCTGTTCTCCGATGCCCGGGACCTCTCCATTTTTTGCCAGATGCTGCTGAACGGTGGAACTTACCATGGTGTGCACATCCTGAATCCTTTGACGATTGAAAAGATGACAACGCCGCAAACCCCTGTGGACAAAATGGCGGTGCGCGGGCTTGGATGGGACATCGCCTCGCCTTTTGCTTCCAATCGTGGCCAGCTATTTCCTGTCGGATCATATGGCCACACCGGTTTCACAGGTCCTTCACTGTGGATCGATCCTGTGACCCACACTTACATTGTTTTCCTCACCAACCGTGTTCATCCGAACGGCACGGGCGACGTGGTTGCGCTCCGGTCGATGATTGATACGGCCATCGCGGCCGCTCTGGGACCAGCCTCCGATCGGGAAATCCTGAACTCGCGCAGATCGCTGACCGGCTATTACGAACTGATGCGGAGTTACCGCATCACCGGATTGCGGAACGGCGACGTGCGCACAGGAATCGACGTTCTGGAAAAAGAAAATTTTGCGCCG
>JAJXZM010000108.1 GCA_021780055.1 Acidobacteriota bacterium | reverse complement strand
CCGGGGCTGAAAGGGATTCTGAAGAACAAGGAACTGCCCTATTCGCACCGGCCGGCGACGGTGGCGAACGTCCAGGAGCAGATCGAGAAGGGGAACGCGCAGGGGAAACCGATGCCGATGCCGCCGTTCGGCGGAAAATTGTCGGCCAAGGACATGACCAATCTGATCGACTATCTGAAGACGCTCTAGCAGGGAGGGGAAGATCGCTGGGCTCAAATGTTGTATTAATTTTATTATTATTTTGGGGGCTATTGCTCTTTCGTTTGAGATCTTGTCGGTTTATCGGAGGGGTCGCTGATTCATTTCAGGAAAGGGCAGATGGGTTTATAGATATTGTGCTGGGGCTTCTTAAAAGTATTGTTTCCCACCTCTACGTCAAACGTGGCGCAAGGGCCTGCAATATAACCCCTCGTTTTGAAAGTCTGGATGATTAAAGGTAAGTATCCGGGCGCTTGACCGCGCACAATCTGTCCAGACCACCCATTGCCCCGAATTTCCCAAAAGCCAGGCATTTAATTTGATCGCAATTCTGGAGTCAAAGGATGGAAACCAACTCAGAAACAAGAAACATCGAACCGACCGGGCCTGCTTCTCAAGCCGAGCTCGGCGACCGAATCATCGTAACCCGAAGGTCTTTCTTCTTGTGGCTGGTCGCAGTCGGGACGGCAGCCATGGGAGCACTGCTAGCCGTTCCGCTGGTGCGCTACGTACTCTACCCTGTTTTTGCCAAAACCACCTCTGTTTCGTGGTCAAACCTTGGCAGTGACAGCAAATACGCATCCCTTTCGGCACCCGAGAGGCAGATTGTCAAGATCGAACAGGTAGACGGATGGCGGGAGGCTGTCTCACAAAAGCCGGTGTATGTCACCAAAGGCAAACGAAAAGGTGCGGTTGACAATACTGAGGTGCTTTCTGCTGTGTGCCCACATCTCGGGTGCGAAGTCCCCTGGAACCCGGACGAGGGCAAGTTTATGTGCCCCTGCCATGGCAGCCAGTTTGCTGCCGACGGTTCGCTCGTTCAGGGACCTGCGTTGCGCGGCATGGACACACTGCCGGCTAAGGTGGAGAACGAAGAACTGATGGTGCGTTACGAATATTACCAGGCACTCTTACCATTCAAAAAGGAAGTGGGATAAAAGGACTGTCATTATGCCAACCCAAGCGACATCGGGAGACGTACCTCAAGGCCCGCGCAATCGCAGAACCGGCCGGATATTCCGTTGGTTCGACAGGCGCACAGGCCTGAACAAGCTGTTGCATGAAGCGCTGGATGAACCCATCCCGGGCGGTGCCCGATACGCCTACATTTTTGGGTCCGGTCTCCTTTTCATCTTTATATCTCAATTCATAACCGGGATCTTCCTGGCGCTTTATTATGTTCCGTCCGTAGACCATGCGCACGTCACCGTTGCTTACATCACCAAGGTTGTAGCTGCCGGCTCTTTCCTGCGTAGCCTTCATGTCTATGGGGCCAGCGCGATGGTCATCATCGTATTGATGCATTTAAGTCAAACCTTCCTTTACGGTTCTTACAAAGGAAGGCGAGAGTTGCTGTGGATTTCAGGAACGGTTTTGTTCGCGCTTGTCATGGGCATGGCGTTCACCGGCTACCTGCTTCCCTGGGACCAAAAAGCGTATTTCGCAACCGCGGTGGGCACAAGCGTTGCGAGCGAGTTCCCCCTGGTCGGCGGTTTCGTGGAGAGGCTGATGCGGGGCGGAACTCAGATCGGCACATTGACACTCTCTCGGTTCTTCGTGATGCACGTCTTTTACATCCCGGCACTGATTTTTCTCTTCGTGGCGATCCACATTTATCTTTTTCGCAAGGCCGGGGCTGCGGGGCCGATCGATGAAAGCCCCGTCAACCCTCGTCAGCGAACAGAAAGCTTTTATCCGCGCCAGTTGCTCATGGACCTCGGATTTGCTTTGCTGCTGATTATCGCCTTGGGATTCGCGGCCCATTTCGCACCGGCTGCGCTTGGGCCGTTGGCGAACCCCGCGGACACGCATTTTCTGCCGCGTCCGGAATGGTATTATCGTCCTCTGTTCGAGTGGCTGAAGATCTGGCATGGCCAGCTTGAAACTCTCCGGATCCTGGTCATTCCTCCCATTGTGGTCTTTCTCTTCATAGGCCTTCCCTTCATCGACCGTCGGCTGGAACGAAGACCCTGGCGACGCCCTGTTGCCGTCGGCGTGTTCTCAGTTATCTTCATCGCACTGGTCAGCATGGGTGCATACAGCTACTATCAGGATTCCCATGACAAGGACGTTGCGACCCAGTTGGCCCAACAGCATCAGATGGAAGTCCAGTACATGAAGCAGGCTTTTAAACCACAGATGGCCGGCAGCTTGCAGACCGGTCAGAACGCTGGATCCACAGCGCCGCCCAGCCCACTGGTAGCGCAGGGCAAGGAAATTTTCCAATCGCACGCTTGTTACGCATGTCACGGAGAAGGCGCCTCTGGAACACCTATTGCTCCCAAGCTGATTGGGATAGGGAAAACGTTTTCAGCTGAGCAGATGGAAGCCCTGTTCAAACACCCGTTGCCCAAGATGACCGCCGGCGGGATGCCGCACTTTACGTTTACTCCCGACGAAGTCAAGGCGTTGAGGAGCTATCTGGACAGCCTTCAGTAACGGCGACGGAGGCCCCTATCAAGGCTGATTCTGATCCGGACTGGCATCGGCTCGCATAGTTCACTTGCGGCTAAAGCTTCCACGTATTCAACTGCGTGGTTTCACCCAGCCATTCCAAAGGTGGGCATTCTGAATTTCCGGGAGCATTGCCTATGGCGGGTGTTTGTGGGTAGATTAGTAATGGCGGAGATTGCCCTGAAAGACATGCACAGATTGAAGGCAGGCATACCGATTCAGACAACATGACGGCAGTCGCAACCGGTCCCAATAGATGGGCTGTTTGCCAAAAAAAGAGCATCTTATGAATCGGCCAGCAAGAAACCGGTTTTCTGTTCAACCGAAGATTCTGCAAAGCATCCGCCGAGCTTTGCAAACCCCAGAAAGCGGGTTTCTAACCTGGGACAATGCCTCAAGGGATCGCACAGACGTCTAAAAGCGGGCTGCGCGAAGACCCCGCTGTTGCTGCAAAGTAAGATCCGGGCCCATAGCTCAGTTGGTTAGAGCGGCGGACTCATAATCCGTTGGTCGCAGGTTCGAGTCCTGCTGGGCCCACCACCACTCCAGCCTGGAATCAATCACGTTGCATTAGAAAACGTGGCTTAACTCCTTTTGAGGAGCGGCCGGGACTACTTCCCCTTGTTGACAGGCAAACGAGAAGGGCTTCCTT
The DNA here is from genome assembly GCA_021780055.1 of Acidobacteriota bacterium. The sequence continues at coordinate 1,416 of JAJXZM010000108.1, read as the reverse complement.
TGGCCGGACCGCTCCTGCGCAGGTGTCCTGCATCCGCTCAAAGCGACGGCATCAGCAATTCATCGATTGTGTCGCAGTGCAAGCTTTTTTTCGCTGATGCCAGCAAGACCTCCGATACCGTTGGCGAAGGTAGGCAATATCATGCACGAGAGTCATGGGACTTTCGCTTGCAATATCCGGCGCCGCTCTGATATGCCTTTAGGGGCTTCAAAGGGATAGTGCTGCCCCATTCGACTCCTAATTGGGGGCAGGACTGCCATAAGCCGAGAACAGCATCGAGGTTTTCATGCGGCATATCTCCAGACGCAAATTTGGCAAATCTGTCCTATCCGGGATGATCGCCTCGGGAGCCCTGGCGAGATCGCACGCCTCCCAAGGCCCGAATCCGAGTGGGCGTGGCGCCGTTCCCGGACGATTGCGCGTTTGTTCAAACCACCGCTATCTTGAATTTGAGAATGGCAAGCCCTTCTTCTACCTTGGTGACACCGCATGGGAGTTGTTTCATCGGCTGAATCGCGAAGAAGCAACGCACTACCTTTCTAATCGCGCCCAAAAGGGTTTCACGGTGATCCAGGCCGTCGTGCTGCCTCAGGTTGGCGATTTGAAATCTCCAAATGCTTATGGCGATTTGCCGCTTACTGATCGCGACCCTACCCGGCCAGTGGAAGCCTACTTCCGACAGGTCGATTTTGTTGTGAACAAGGCAGAAGAACTTGGCCTGTTCATCGGCATGTTGCCGACATGGGGCAGCTATTGGACCTCTGGCAAGTCGATTTTTACTTCGGCGACGGCGCGCCAATACGGCCACTTTCTCGGGAAAAGGTACAGAGACAAACCGATCATCTGGATTCTCGGCGGGGACCATTCGGTGACCGACAACCAGGAGCGCACGATGCTGGACGCCATGGCGGCGGGATTGAAAGAGGGTGATGGCGGCACACACCTGACAACGTTTCATCCCGTGGGCCCAGGAGATTCTTCTTTCAAACTCAACGACGCGCCGTGGCTTGATTTCAACATGTTTCAGTCTTCGCACGGCGCTCGCGATCTCGATAACGGTCTGTACGTGGAACATGATTACTCGCTGACTCCGCAGAAGCCCACCTTGGATGGCGAGAACCGCTACGAGTGCATTCCCGTGGGTTTCTATTTTCAGGGCATAACAGGAATCGACCGGTTTGATGACGCCGACGTTCGCCAGGCGGCGTACTGGTCGCTGCTGGCGGGCGCGTGTGGGTATACCTACGGGAATAACAACATCTGGCAAATGTTCGATCCTGCGCGGAAGAGTGTGGCGATGACTCTGGGAAGGGAAAAACCAGACGGCGGCCAACGTTCGACGGAGGACCCATGGCTAGGCGCACGGGGTGGCATCCTGGGAGCTAACATTCCGTGGTACGACGCCTTGGATAGTCC
>JAJXZM010000359.1 GCA_021780055.1 Acidobacteriota bacterium | reverse complement strand
CCGGGTTTCGACGGGCGATGCTTTCTTCGCGCTCCTGCTCTCGGACTTTCTGGCTTCGGGCAGCTCTTCAATGACGATCTCGGTGAATTTGGCGATGCGGTTCGTGTAGTCTGCAACCAGCGCCCGCAGATGCGGGTCTTTCGTTTTGCCTTCCCAGAATACTCGAATGCGCATGGCGCCTGCTCATCTGTTATTGCTTGCGAGCGGACATGCCGCCCGATGCAGCCGGCCCCGAACGGAACAGCCCGGCGGCGATTTTCAGCCCTTGGGCACAGCCACCCGAGGTGCCGCTTTCCAGAGCCTTTCAAGATCGTAAAACTCGCGCGCCTTCTCCAGGAATATGTGGATGACGAAATCGAAGTAGTCCATCAGGATCCATTCCGATTGGGCATAGCCTTCCAGGTGCGAGGGAAGCATGTCCCACTTCTTTTTCAATTGTTCCTGGATAGCGTCGGAAATCGCGCGAGTGTGGCGCGTTGAAGTACCGCTGCAGATCAAAAAATAGTCCGCAAATGAACAGATTTTACCGACGTCCAGCACAGTCAGGTTCACCGCCTTCCGGTCCTGAGCGGCACGGATGGCCTCACGCAAGTTCGCCGTCATTTTCCTCCATGGAGCTGGTCTGCTACCTGGTACAGCCCTTCCTTCAGTATATATTGTTCGACCATCGGGGGCACCATGCCCTTGATGCTCTGCTTCTGCTGGATAGCACGGCGAAGATCCGTGGATGCTACCGGCACCTCGACGTGTGGCAGGATGTGCACCGTAGTGTGCTTCAGGCGGACCTGGCGCGAATTTCTGCGGGGCCGCTTATCCAACAGCTCTCGCGGTAGGATCTTTTCAATTTCGCGGCTTTCGAACCCCGGGCGGGACACAACGATAAAGTTCGTCAGATCAAGCAGTTGCCGGAATTGCTTCCAATGCGGCAGGTCCAGCAGGGCATCCACGCCGATCAGGAAGTAGAGGCCGTCGCCGGGCTTCAGCATCCGCCTGACGCGCCGCACGGTGTCGATGGAATAATGCGGCCCGGGGTAGAGGTCAGGCGATTCCAGCATGGAAGGAACGAACCGGGAATCCTCCGCGCAGGCCAGCGCCACCATGGCATAACGGTGATGGTAATCAGTAAGCCCGTTGGAAGTCTTGTGGGGCGGGCATCCGGTTGGAACGAATAACACCTTGTTCAGGCGAAGGTGGCTGGCGGCCGCCTTGGCTGCCTGCATGTGGCCGGAATGAATCGGGTCGAAGGTCCCGCCAAAAATCGCAATTTTCACGCGGTCGTCAATCCTGCCTGCCGTCAGGCCAGATTCTGAACCTTAAATCACAGGTCGTAATCCTTACGCTTCAGAAGCCGGATCTTCGGGGAGCCCTGGACGTGGGATTTCCTGCAGCCTTGCCCACGCCGCTCGCTTCAGCCCTTCGAGGCCCTCGCCGGTCACGGATGAAATTTCATAAAGTTGCTGCTGCTGTTCCCGGCAAAACTCCCTGAGCGCAAACAGACGATTGCTGTCGCCGGCGGCATCCACACGAGAAGCTACCATCAGCATCGGCTTTCTTGCAACTGCCGGGCTGAAGCTCTCCAGCTCCGTCATGATAACCGAATAGTCCTCGACGGGGTCCCGGCCGGTCGATTCCGCTACATCGATCAAGTGGAGCAGCAGCCGTGTGCGCTCCACATGCTTGAGGAAGCGGTCGCCCAGGCCCTTGCCTTGGTGCGCGCCGGCGATCAGGCCCGGAATGTCCGCCATTACAAAAGAATCTTCCTCGTCAACGGCCACGACGCCCAGCGAGGGCTCGAGCGTGGTGAAGGGATAGTCGGCAATGCGGGGGCGGGCGGCGCTGAGCCGCGAAATCAGCGTGGATTTGCCGACGTTGGGGAATCCGACCAGGCCAACGTCTGCCAGAAGCTTCAGTTCCAGCCGCAGGTCGCGTTCTTCGCCGGGAGTTCCGGGGTCGGCCCGGCGGGGGGCCTGGTTCGTGGAGGAGGCAAAACGGGCGTTACCTCGGCCGCCGCGGCCACCCTTCGCCACCAGGAAGCGTTTCCCCTCGGTGTCAAAATCAACCAGCCTGTCGCCGGTGCCGCCGTCATAAACCACGGTCCCAACAGGGACCTGGATCACCATGTCTTCGCTGTCTTTGCCGTGGCGGTTGGAACCTTCACCGTGCCCTGCGCGCCGTGCCCGGAACTCTTTATTGAATCGGAATTTCAGCAGGGTATTGAGGTGCGCGGTCGATTCCAGATAAACGCTGCCCCCGTTGCCGCCGTCCCCCCCGCTGGGACCGCCACGCGGGACATACTTCTCCCTCCGGAAAGCCATACAACCGTTTCCACCACCGCCGGCCGCCACATGAATTCGGGCTTCGTCGACAAACATCAGGATGCCTTCCGCGGCTCCAGGGACAAGAATACCCCTTGCCTGGCCGTCAGCCGAGCTTAAATTTCAGCGTTCAGAGTCGCTTGGTGATGCCTGAAATAAGAAACGCGGTGAGGAAACCCCGCCTTGCAAGGTCCGCCCACCGCGTGCAGGATTCAGTTTGCTGACGGGACCAGGATACTGACGTAACGGCCCGCGCGGCCTTTGTCTTCAAACTTGACGATGCCGGAGACCTTGGCAAAAAGTGTGTCGTCCTTGCCGACGCCCACGTTCTCGCCGGGCTTCAGCGGAGTGCCGCGCTGCCGAACCAGGATCGATCCTCCAGAAACCATCTGCCCGTCAAAGCGCTTGACGCCGAGCCTCTGCGCGTTGGAATCCCGGCCGTTTCTTGAACTGCCTAAACCCTTTTTGTGTGCCATTCTATATGCCTCGTTTTTGTTCTTGCGCCGGCTCCCGGATTAAGGGACGACGATTTCGTTGATCCGGACTTCGCTGTAATTCTGCCGGTGGCCAATCGTCCGCCGGTACTGCTTCTTGCGCTTGTACTTCAACACGCGGACCTTTTGCGCGCGGTCATTGGCCAGTATGGTCGCCGTCACCTTGGCGTTTTCCACCAGCGGCGTTCCCACCACCAGTTCCTTCTTGCGCACAGCAAAAACGTGGTTGAATTCCACGCCGGCGCCCGGCTCTCCCGGCAGCCTTTCCACTCGAACCACGTCTCCCGGCGAAACTTTGTACTGCTTGCCGCCGGTCCGAATAATCGCATACATGTACAGTCACCTCAATGTTGTTGACAGAAAACAAGCTATTTTAGCGTTGATTGGGATGTGCTGTCAACGAGTTGGGGCCGTTGGTAGTGCCTCAGTTTGAATGTTGGGGCCTCCCAATGCTGTCATCCGGAGTGGATCGCCACCGGCGCGGAGCGAAGGACTGCGCGTCTCCAGCGGCCAGCGCGGCCCTTCGTCATCAACGACGTGCCTTCGCCGGCTACGCCTCCTGCAGGATGACAATGTTAGATACGGATACTTCTTTGAGCGGTTGCTCTCGTAGAAGAAAAGCGTCATGCCTCGAACCACTGGCCTGCAAAACGATAAATATATATTGACAAACGATATACACAGATTAACATGGGAAGTATGAATACTTAGGAGCCCCACGTATGAAAAGAAGCTCAACGATATTTCTTCAGGTAGTCATTGTGCTCATTGGTATAGGCGCTCTTGCCTTTATGCTTTGGGAACCTCACATCGAGGGCAGAAATGCACATGCCACACTCTTTGAGATTTACTTCAAAGACCCCTTTTTGGCGTATGCGTATATAGCATCCATTCCGTTTTTTGTGGCGCTCTACCAAGCGTTCAAGTTGTTGGGGTATATAGGACGAAATAAAGTATTTTCGCAACGTTCCGTGTGCGCTTTGCGGACTATAAAACATTGCGCAATAGCCATTATCGGTTTTGTTGCGGTAAGCGTAATTTTTATGATGTTTGGCGACAAAGATGACCGGCCGGCGGGGGTTTTCATGAGGATCCTCATTATTTTCCCTTCGATCGTCATTGCCACCGTGGCGGCGATGGGTGAACGGATTTTGCAAAATGCCGTGGATATAAAATCCGAGAACGACTTAACGGTATAACGAGACCAGCATGGCAATCATTATTAACATCGACGTCATGTTGGCGAAGCGGAAGATGAGCGTCACTGAACTTGCGGAGAAAGTCGGCATCACGATGGCGAACATTTCTGTGCTGAAGAATGGCAAGGCGAAAGCGATCCGGCTATCCACGCTGGAGGCAATTTGCAAAGCTTTAGGGTGCCAACCTGGAGATATTTTGGAGTACAAAGAAGTAGGGGCTTCTACCTCTTTAAGAGGCTGTCCTCCCGAGCGCAGTGGCCGTACAGACCGCAAAATTCAAACTGAGACACCGCCGGGCCGATCGTCACACGATGCCTAGCGCGAAACGCTCTTAGGTGTAATGGCCGCGTGTTGGTCCTTTGAGCGCATGGGTAGCCGCTGCGTTTTCAGCCGCGCCTTCAGCATCTGAGATTTCCGGTCCGTCCGCTTGCCGAGTTTTTGGTTCAGAAACCGGCCCTTGTCCATAACTTGTACCCTGATTTCAGTTTAAACCCTCCTTCTGGAGGGACGAAGCAGATCCTTCGCTTCGCTCAGGATGACAAGCAAAGAGACTCCGCCTGACGGTCTGGTGGCGCAGTTTACCAGTGCGCCTCAGGCGAGGTCGATCTCGAGCTTGGTGACTGAAGCGGGCTTGAACGTCCAGGTAAAGCGTGAACCTGAAACGTTTGCGGGCGCTTCCGTGGGTTCGACGGCGTTCGGGTGCTCAAAGGTG
>JAJXZM010000498.1 GCA_021780055.1 Acidobacteriota bacterium | reverse complement strand
CCACTGCCATCAGTCCGGTGAACCGGAATGATTGCCTTATGCGGTAGGTGCATGCCAGGGTTAAGCTTCCGAATCGCGGCGTCATCCCATTCGGGGATATTTCCCTGATAAATTCCTGCCAGTACGGGTCCGCTCAGCTTCAAATTCTTGTCGTTCAAGCCGGGCAGATTATAGTTCACCATCTGCATCGAGATCGCTAGCGGAATATTCAGCATCTCCGGGTGCTGCTTCATCTGAGCGTCACTGATGTAGGCGTCTGAGGCGCCAATCTGCACAATGCCTTCAACCGACTGCGAAATGCCTGTGCCGCTACCCGTGGACTGCGTCGTAATCTTCACGTTCGGATTCGCATTAGTGTAAACCGGGACCCAAAGATTGAAAAGCGGATACAGCAGGCTCGATCCCGTTTCGTTCAAAGCGATGGTGCTCGAACCTGATGGACCTGATCCCTGCTGTGAGCACGCCGTGAGGAATCCCATCAGCGCAAGGGAGGCCGCCAAGGCCACGATTGTACCTTTAAGTCTGATTTTCATTAGCTGTTCCTCTCATTGAGATTGATTCCAAATTGTTACAGGAGTGTTAAGTTCTTGTTACAGGATTGTTAAGACCTGGCCGCCCCGCCGTTCAATGTTTGTCTGCAAACCTGTGTCAAATTTGAACAGTGTGGTCAGGCACGCTTCCGTCGATAGCTTGCATTGGCACACCCACTTTGCTATCAAGAAAGCGCGCTTTGGTTGTTATGCCGCCAAACCCCGTTTGTTGCTAAGTCCCTGCTTTCTCCGCCATTTCGCCCAAACTAATAATTGAATAACACATTGAAAAAGATGGCATTTGAGTCCCCCGGAACAGCATTGGGAATACCATTTGGGTACTGAGCTGCCAGACTCGGATTGAACTTCGCGAGTTCGGAAGCTGGGAACGTAAACTGGTTGTGGTAATAAATTATGTTTTGACTGTCCAGAGCAAACTGCCAATACTTACCGTACTTGTAGCTGATGCCCCCGACGACAGTCCGGAAGTCCAAGGGATTCGTCGTCACCTGCGTATTGGGATTGAATTGCTCGAACATCCCGAATAGATAGAAGGGGGACTTGCCGATCCGCGCATGCCCAAAGAAGTCGAAGCCCCTTTGATTGGTATGGGTTCCGGACAGCAGCGCAGCCGTCATCGAATTGAATGGGGCGTATTGCGTTGGCCCAAAACCAAAAGCATCCGCGGGCCCGCTGCCTGAAAACATATTGCCGACCGCGAATGCATTCCTGCCGTAATCGTACTCGCCAGCGATGCCATAATCGCCAGACTTGGTCTCATAGTGAACCAGCGCCGCGACACGCGTGATCGGCACATTTGTGTTCAAATCGGGAGCAGCGTCTCTGTAACCGTAGTCCACGAATCCGGTAAGGCCAAGTCCCTGATACTTGGAGACAGCTCCCATCGGGTAGTAAGACAAGCGCGCCATCACCTGCTTTTTGTCACCGGTTTCGTAAGCGTGGAAGCTCTGGTTATTGAAGACTCCGACCTCATAGTCCAGGTACTGTTTTCCATTGAATTCGATGGGGCCATGGAGCCTTAGACCGGGGTAAGTCGAACTCAAGCTCAGATAATTCCAGGGAGTGAGATTGACGAAGCGGTAGCCATAAAGGCCCTCTTCCCAGTCCGTCAAAGGTTGCTGTTGCTGACCGAATGTGAGTTTGTCCTTGCCAAACGTCTTGCTATGGGCAAAAGGCGTGTTGTAATCGACATAAGCGTATTTGAGGCGGAGGAGGAGGTTCCCGTTCTCCGTAGAACCAGTGGCGCTGGTACTGCCGAGTTTCACTCCTGAAGCAGAGCTGTACTGGCGGTAAATATTGGGCGTCACCCGGAACGTTAGAGCTTTGGTCGGGGTAAAAACGAAGTTGATGTAAGTCCTGTCAACATCAAAGGAATTGAATCCGCCGTTACCCGGCCCAGGGGTATTGAGCAGAGTAAGAATCTGAGGACCAAAGCCGGTGTTTGCGTAATAGCGGTAAAGCCCGAAAAAGGTTGCGCCGAGCGTGATTTTCCCGTTGTCGAGCGACAGAGGCCCGGATTTGTTCGCTTGACCCGCCGGCGAACTCTCGGAACTGGTCACTGCAGAGCTCGGTGCTCCGCTGGCCGGCAGTCCCTTCCCGTCAGCTTGTTTCGCCTGGGGCAAATTCAATGGGGTATTGACGGCCAGAATTTGCTGGTCGCCCTCAGCTTGCGTCCTGGCCGCTGGGGGAAGGATGGGCGCGAGGCTCGCTATTTCATTGTCCCTCGAGGGCTGTGAAACAGATGTTGGCGTTGACTCCCGCGGCGGTTGAGCATCTGTTGCTGTAACTGCAGGCCTCGAACCCCGGGCAACTTCCGCCTGCAACCGATTGACGGCCTGCAAAAGCTGCGAAATCTGCTCCTGCTGGAGCGCAAGCTGGTGCTTCAAATGGTAAATTTCCTGGGATGAAGCTGACCGTGAATGGTTCCCGGCTTGAGCTTTCGGGCTTGCCTGCTTCTTCTTATTCGCATTTGCGGTGACGGTTTTCTTGCCTTTCCGCTCTGACTTCTTACTGGCCTCAAGGTGCGTGGCAGGAACACCGGACCCACCACGTGGTTGGATCGGATTCTCCGCGGCATACACAGCAACACTCGCCATCAAGCCAGCGAGGATAGCCAAACCCATGCGGAACCATGTGTTGACTTTTCGTACGTTCATCTTCACTCCTTTAAGCAAATGTTTGTTACAGTCATGGGGTCTAAAGCCCAACTTTTAATGCAAATCCTGTGTGTGTGGACGACCTGATACATCCTATTGGGGTCAGATGAACGGGGGATTACATTTGGGTTACATTTCTGTTACAAGCCATCCCGCAGGGATTAAGGCCCCTAGCACATTTTCTGCCTCAGGGTTGTAAAAGAGTGTTCCGACCAAATCGGACGGCATCACAATCGTCCCGGCCTTCTCCCTTCAAAAAATGCAGAGCCGGGGATCCTCATCCGGCCCTGCCAGGAGAAGGGGCCTTACGCCCTAAGGAACGTCCGTATTTACTGAGTTAAGCTGCCACTACGGAAAGCCTAAACAGCCAGCCGCCGATCCTCTTCATGCGATATCGCTGCAACATGCAGACGCGAGCCTCTGCGCCGGGAGACGTCATCAATCGCGCACTTCAGAATGTGAACAATCTGCGGCACTGTGAATGAGTCCGTCATGAAGTCAAAAGCTCCATGGTCCATGGTGTCCAGGTAAAGACTGGTATCTGCCATAGCCGAAACGATGATGACGCTCACAGGCTCAATCGCCTTGGCCGCGACATCGAGCACGTCCATCCAGTTGCCATCCGGCAAGACCGTGTCGCTCAGCACCAAGTGCGGGCAAGGCATTTCGCAGAGCAACTCCTCCGCTTCCTTTGCGCTCCTCGCACGGACAACTTTGATGGAGAGCGCCTCAAGCACCAGCTGCAAAGTGTAGAAACGGTCATTTCTATGGTGAACCAATAGTGCTGTAATCTTGGGCTTCATAGCCAACCTGCCTTGTTCATCTTCAAGTGTCAGTTCTATTTTCACGGTTTCAGTTTGGAGGAACACTGTTACACCTTGATGACAAAGGCATGAACATGCAGTTACATTGCACGCCGGCTTTGCTGAAGGCTCAAACCGAGGCAAGTGCGAACTGCAGTGAAGCTCCCAGGCGGAACGGTGGCTCGCCAGGAACAAGCTTGAATGCCACAAAGAGGCAACCCCAAGCCAGGTTGGATAAGGGAGGGTTTCAGCAGAAAATGGACTACGCGTATTTCTTTGCTGGGCGGGCGGCGACGGCCAGGAAATCACGTCGATCCATAACACACTCAATTCTTCGGACTTCGTATGCCCGCGGGACGACGCAGCAAACCACAAACCTGTGCAACTACCAGTTTGTAATTGATCCGTCAGGACGGCGGAACATGGGAATGGGGCGCGAACGCTCTGTGATCTCGGCCGCCAGTTGGAGCGGTTTTGTATCGAGTTCCACTCCAAGTCCGGTTCGGTGATTGGGCCACAGCTTGCCGTTTTGGAAATCGTAGAAGTGCGGCAAATGGGCGTACTTGTGAACGCCATTGCCCAGCATTTCCATCATCACCGGTCCGGCGAAAACTCCGCAGCAGTGGACCAGGGCTGCTTCCGAAACCGGGCCTGTAAAATGCGGGATCAAGCCGACGTAGTGTGTATCGCAGAGCGCGGCGATTTTCATGTACTCCGTGATGCCGCCGACGTTCGGCAACGTCACCCGCGCGTAGTCGATCAACTGATTTTCGATGAGCCAGCGGATGTCCCACTTGGTGCCGAACTGCTCGCCTACGGCAATGGGCACCTTGACGTGTTCGCGCAATTCGCGATAAACGCCGGGGTCTTCCGAGCGGACCAGGTCCTCGGCAAAATATGGCTCCAGCGGTTCGATCAACGTGGAGAGGCGGACAGCGTCAGGAAAATCAAGCCTCGTGTGATAATCAAGCGCCCAGTCGCCGTCAGGGCCGACTCCGTCCCGAATTTCGACGCAATCCTGATAAGTCTGTCGAACCGCATGATGTGAATTGAACGGCTGGCCGTTTGGCGGGTCGGCAGTGGCATAGCGGAAAGCGCGAAAGCCAGCCTCCATACAAGCGTGCGCTGTTTCTTTGAGAGAGCCGTGGCGAGGAAAACCAGTCGAGTAACACTCCACGTGCTCGCGGGAAAGGCCGCCAAGCAGTTCGTAAACC